>CAZNRQ010000094.1:0-9091 GCA_964574845.1 uncultured Bacteroidales bacterium | reverse complement strand
GTCAGCTGCCTTCAGGTCCACTGTTGATACGTGCCTGGGCTTTCGATGCCGATGAGGGCAAGGCATATCGATTGAAGGGGAGTCATAGGGTGAGATTATAGTCGGCAGTCAGCAGTCGGCAGTCAGCAAATGACCGTGTCCCCTTGCCGACTGCCGACTGAAGACTACTCCTCCACCTTCGTCGGCAGCAAATTCAGGTTGATAGGGCAATTGCGGCAATTGTGGTCGTAGGTCGACTGTAGTTTTTTCTGTCTCACCTTGCTGAACTTCTCGTTTCGGAAGATAGAATACAGCGTATGCTCCTCGTCCAGGCTTCCCATAGAATCGTTATACCACGAGCAGGGCAATATCTTCTGCTGGTCGATGATCATGATCTCGCTGAAGGGTCGCAGGCAGGTGGCTTGCGCCAGAAAAGGGAAATCGCTTTCGGTGGCGGGGCGGCTCAGCTTCTCTTTGGGTGCGCTTATCTCCATAGTTTGCTCATCGGCCTTCACGCTATCGAAATCCGACAAGTCGGCTTCCTCGCCGGCCTGAGGCTGATAGGTGCCGCTCACGGCGAAAGCTTCGGGCAGCCTCACTTTGATGTTATATATTTTGCCTTCGGCAATGATACGCTCGCGGTAGTAATTGTATTTTTCCTGATGATGCTGCAGCATATCTTCATGATCCCTGAAAAAGATATTGCCCACCATATGGCGGAAGTCGATGGTGTCGATGCCCAGCCCGGCGCAAAACCTCACAAAGGCGGGTGCCTCGTGCAGGTTGGAGTTCATCAGCACAAAATCCATGAACATCTGCGGCAGTTGGCGGCCTAACTTCAGTTTCAGGTCGCGCATCGCCTTTATGTTGCCCACTATCTTATCGTAATCGGCGCCCACGCGAATCTTCTCAATGGTATGGCGCGTCACCCCGTCGAACGACAATATCAGGTGGGTCACGTTCTTTTCTATCAATATCTTTCTGATTCGTGAGTCCATCAGCATGGCATTGCTGCACAAGGCAATCTCCATATGGGGATAGTCGTCGTGAATCATGCTTACGATATCCTCAAAATGTTTCGAAACCAGCGGTTCAAACCCGCACGAAAGCATGATGTTGCTCACGTAAGGGGCTATGTCGTGCAGCAGATGCTTCAGGCGCGGCGCCGTCATCATCATAGCAGGTTGCGAATAGATCTTTTTTTCCTTGTAATGACACATGATGCAGCGCAGATTGCACTTGTTGGTGATGTCCATCCTTATGGTGATCCACGGATGCTTTTCCAGTGTGGCGAGGAACTTTTGTTCGGTGGCCTCATACATCATTGCCGACTGTCCTTCCTCATCATCCACATCAAACGATTGAATGGTCGAGCAGTTCAGATGGAGCGAGATACTCAGCTTGCGTGTAGAACCGTCGGACAGTTCCACCGTAACGTCCAGCAGAAAAGGACGGCTCAGCAATATGGGCTCGCTTCCGCTGATGTTAAAACCGCAAAGCTCATTGTTCGGAAGATCGCTGAAGTGAAGAGCCACATCGGGTCTGGATAAACCATAAGCCATGCTTGCCTGCTGAGCCGAATATCCTGCAACGCTCAACTGCTTTATGCTGTGCGAACAAAGCAACCATCCGGCTACACGATCCGATTCGGTAAGCAAATCCGTTTGTTGAGGATAATCGATACAATAGATAATGTTTACAACCATGGTATGAATTATTTCAGACCAAAGTTATGGACTCCCAACGAAAGATTCGGATTGTAGCAGGGATCGCTCTCCACATATTTCTTCCATTTGCGGCGGAAGAGGTTCACTTCTTTCACGTGTTTCTTATACGATTCGCTGGTGCTGTGCGGATGCCCGCGCGACATCGATTCGTAGTGATACAGCTCGCAATGCGGCACATACAGATTGCGGTAGCCGGCATCTATGATCTTCAGGCAGAAGTCCACATCGTTATATTCCGTACCGAAACTCTCGTCGAAGCCTCCCACCTGATCGAACACATCGGTGCGCACCATAAAGCAGGCACCCGTGAGGGCCGAATATTGGTTCAACATGTTCACATAGTTGAAGTAACCCGGTCCGTCGCGGTCTTCGCCCACCAGCACATGTCCTGCGGCTCCGCCCAAACCAATGATCACTCCGGCATGCTGAATGGTATCGTTATCATACAACAACTTGCATCCTGCCACGCCTATCTCTTTTCGTTGGGTCTGTTCCATCAGTGCCTCCAGCCAATCGGGCGATATCACTTCCGTATCGTTGTTCAGCAGCACCAGATATTCGCCCGTAGCATGTTTGCGGCCGAGGTTGATCAATCGCGAGAAATTGAACTCTTCCTTGTCTTCTATGCATCGGAAATCCAGTCCGCTCTGACGCGAATATTGTTTCATCAGGGCGAAGAAATCTTTCTGGTCGCTGTTGTTGTCTATCACAATGATCTCGAAATTGCGGTAGGTCGACTTTCGGTCAATCGAGCGCAGACACTTTCTCAGCAGGTCGGCCTTGTTGCGCGAGGGAATGATGATGCTCACCTTGGCCTTATCGTTTTGCAGAGCGAATCTTATTTTATAACCCCTGAAGCTGTCCAGAAAATCAACGGTAGCTTCCATACCGCGTCGCCTCATGGCCTCGGTGAGCGCCATCTGTGCGGCACGATAGGCATAAGGTTTCACAGCTTCGCTCAGTGCGGCGCTTTCGCTATGGATGCGCCAGTGATACAGCACTTCGGGTATGTGGATCACCTTGTCGTATATCTCGGTATAGCGCAACACCAGATCATAATCCTGACTGCCTTCGTAGCCCACGCGCCATCCGCCCACATCGCGCATCTGTGCGGTCTTGAAAGCACACACATGGCCGAGGTAGTTGCGCGAAAGCAGGTTGTCGGGGCACCAGTCGGGCTTGAAGTGAGGATCGGAGTGCAGGCCCCATTCGTCTATCTTGTATTCGTCGCTGTAGATGAGGTCGGCACCACCTTTGATATTGATAGCGCGGGCCATCTCGTAAAGGGCGTCTTCGCGCAGAATATCGTCGTGGTCCATCAGCACCGAATATTCTCCGGTGGCCAGTTCCAGTGCCGAGTTGGAGGCGCGGGAGATATGTCCGTTCTTTTCGCGATACACCACCTTGATCCTGTCATCGGCCTTGCAGTATTTTTCCAGTGTCTCCTTTATCTCCGGATCGGAAGAGTTATCGTCGGCAATGCAGAGTTCCCAGTATTCGTATATCTGGCTCTTCACCGAGTCCAGCGTTTTGATGAAAAGGTCTATCCTTGGGTTGTAAACCGGCATGATGATGCTAAACACAGGCTTTTGCGAAAAGCTGTTGATGCTTCGTTTGTGTTGTTTGACGACCTCCTTGTTGAGCTTTTTCCTCAGCAGATATTGTGAGTATTGGGCCGTGGTAGCCAGATAATTGCCCACCACCTCTATGATGACCACCTTGCGCACCTCGAAGAAGAGGTAGAGGCTGCGAAATACCTTGGTCAGGAACAGTCGGAACAGGCGGCCGCCGCGCTTCAGCACATAATTGTACATGATAGAGCCGAAGCTGCGTTTCTTGCCTTTGCTCACATTCGACCGCAGGCGGCCTATATAGAGATACAGATATTTACGGAACTTTACCAGTCGGCTGTTCTCCAGCTCGGCCAGTTGTTTTATCAGCTTGTCCATGCTACGCAAAGCGATCACAAGCTGTTTGTTCAGGTCTTCAATGTCTTTCGAAGCCTTGCCGTATTGTTTCTTCCAGAAATGAACATCGCCACCGTCAGCCGGTTCGTCAATCATAGGAGACACTTCTATTTCAGTGTCTTCGGTAAGTATATCTGTTTGGCGGCTGTCTTTATCCCGTATAGGTTTCATGCAGATGCAAATTTAGGAAAAGTTATGAGAAGTCGGCATATAATGCAAAGAGTGATGAAATAAAGCTTCTGATATGTCTTTTGGGGGTCAGAATAATTTGTTGTACACATCGGCGGCATGCTCCGAATCACCGCTGTAGATTATCTTTCCTTCCTTCAGGCAGATGCCTTGTTTGCAGATGGCTTTCACTTCCGAAGGACTGTGTGATATGAACAACAAAGTGGCTCCATTCTTTATGATCTCGTGCAGTCGTGCCATGCATTTCTTCTGAAACCCGCGGTCGCCTACAGCCAGCACTTCGTCAATCATCAGCAGTTCCGGCTGTCCGGTCATCACGCTGCTGAAAGCCAGACGGGCCAGCATTCCGGTGGAATACATTTTGGTGGGCATGCGCAACTGTTCTTTGGTCAGTTCTGCAAAATCAGCCACCTTTTCCATCATTTCCACCTTAGTGGCCTTATTGTAATTTCCCGAAAGGGCGAGTGCAATACGCATATTCTCGTATCCTGACAGTTCCATTTCTATCCCTGCGCCTAAAGCCAGCAGTGGCGAAACAGGTACCTTTACTTCCACTGAGCCCTCGTCAGGTTTTATGATGCCGGCAATGGTCCGTAAGAGCGTGCTTTTTCCGCTGCCATTAGGTCCCAGTATGCCTACCGAATCTCCTTTGTTAATGGTTAGGTTAATATTGTGCAACACCCTGTGCTTTTGAAAAGGAGATATGAAGGAAGCTTTTAAAATGAAATCTTTCACCGAATGCACCCCCTTCCTGTTTTGCAGGTAGCTTACGGAAACGTTTTTCAGAGTAATGATAGGTTCCATAATACTTATAAATTGGAGATGAAACCATTTCTGGTCTTGCGGTAAACAAAAAATGCTATCAAAGCAGTTACTGCCGTTATCATCAGGCAGCGGCCCACATAGTGAAGCGATGGGGCCTGCCCTTCGTAAAGCACATTGCGCACCAGTTCCAGAAAATGATATAAGGGATTGTATTTTACAATGAACTTGAACTGTTGCGGGACGATGTTAAAAGAATAAGCAATGGGCGAAAGATAGAACAAAGCAGGGTTGATGGTGTTCCAAAGTATGCCGACATCCCTGAAAAAGACGTTCAAAGAGCCCAGAATCAATCCCACCGAAAAGATGAAGATGGAGAACAAAATAATCACAGGAATGATCCAAAGTAAATTAAAGCTAAAGTGCATCCCCATGAAATACATGATCACCATAAAGGGGATCAATCCGAGCAGAAAACTCACCAGTTCGGCTCCCAGTTCTGTTATCGGATAGATGGTCTTCGGCACATTAAGCGATTTAATAAGATGAGTATTCTTAATGAATACCTGGCTCAGTTGGTTGGTTCCTCCGGCAAAATAGATCCAAAACACCAGCCCGCTGAGAACATAAAGCGGATAATTGGCAATGGCCGGGAAGGCTGCTGAAAATATCGCCAGAAAGATAAGCAGATACAAAAAAGGATGCAGCAGGCTCCAAAAGAATCACAGCGCTGAATGCTTATATTTAAGCTGCAGATTTTTATAGATCAGGAATAAGATAACATACCTGAGTTTGCCTTGCATTACTGAAATTTCAGACAAAATAAAGCAAATTTTGATAATACTGCAACAATAAACATTGGGCAGCAGGTCACAACTGAATTTTCATGTCGAACCATACTAATTCATAAAAACCAATAACTTTGTGCAATAGAAACATAAGAAGTGGCAGGCAGGCAGCAGGTGTACATCAACGGGAGATTCCTTTGTCAGAAGACAACAGGTGTGCAGAAGTATGCCCTGGGAATTGCAGTTGCCCTGCAAAAACAACATCCGGACATTATAGTGCTCGCACCCAAAGGAAGTGTGGATTGTAGGGGATTGACGGTGCAAAAGAGGGGATGGGGAAAGGGTTTTTTCTGGGAACAACTATGGTTGCCATGGTTTATGTGGTTACATAAAGGTTCATTATTCCTGAACTTTTGCAACACGGCTCCCTTATTACTCAAACGACAGATAGTAACCATTCACGACCTGGCTTTCCTGAAAAACAAGGAGTGGTTTAATGCCTTCTTCCGCATATGGTACAAGTTTCTGATTCCCCGCCTTTGCAAAAGATCTCTGGCCATAGCAGCTGTTACGGAAGTTATCAGGAAAGAGATTTCGGAAGTATATTCACTGCCATCCGAAAAGATTACTGTGGTTCCAAATGGCCTGCCCGACATGGATTATGAGGAACAAAGCCCCTATGATTTCTCTTACTTATTACTGACAGGCATTTACAATCCGCGCAAGAACGCCTCTTTTGTTATTTCACAATTGCCGGAAATTAAGAAGAAGAACTATCATATTGTCGGGACAGGCGTGGATGCGGGAATTTATGGTAAGGAGGAGTTTGTTCAGAACGAATACCTCCATGTAATGGGATTTGTGGACGACACAACGTATTATACTTTGCTGAAGCATGCCGCTGCTTTGGTATTTCCTTCGGGATACGAAGGTTTTGGCATTCCGGTTCTGGAGGCATTGACATTGGGCGTGGCGGTCGTTGTTCCTGATATTCCTGTCTACAGGGAATCCTTCGGTGAATTGCCCATATACTATACGCCGGATGACGTAGCCTCTTTTCTGCAGTCACTGGATAGAATAAATGTTCATAAACCTGCAACAAATGAATTGTTGTATCTGGAAAATAAATTTAATTTTGACAAATCTGCTGAAATACTGTCAGGTGTTTTACAAAAGTATCAGGATATTAATATAACTAATCATATTACCGACTAATGCCGAAAATAGCGCTGGTGCACGATTGGTTTAATGAAGCCGGAGGAGCCGAACAGGTGGTCAGAGAAATACTGTATTGTTTCCCTGAAGCGGATGTGTTTTGCCTCTTCGATTTCTTCAATCAGAAGGACCGCGACAATTATTTATCGGGCAAGAAAACACATACCAGTTTCATTCAACGAATCCCTTTCGCAAGGCAGCGTTACAGAAATTTGTTTCCCTTCTTTCCCCGCGCCATCGAAAGCCTCGATCTGAAGGATTACGATGTGATCATCTCTTCTTCCTCATGTGTGGCTAAGGGCGTCAAACGCAATCCCGGCCAATTGCACATATCCTATTGCCACAGTCCGGCACGTTATGCATGGGACCTTAAGGAAGATTATCTGAAAGCGGCCAAGACACTTGTCACCAGATCAATTTTGAAATATTTCTTTGAGAAGTTACGAAAATGGGATCTGAAGAGCAGTGACAGAGTGGATCATTTTATTGCCAATTCGAACTTTGTAAGCGAAAGAATACAGACTTTTTTTGGACGTGAAAGCACTGTCATTTATCCGCCTGTGGATGTTGCCATGAAAGAACCCGCAAGCGAGAGAAGTGATTTCTATTTTTCAGTTTCCCGCCTGGTAATTTATAAGAATGTTGATCTGATTGTGGAAGCCTTTCGCCGCATGCCTGAACTGAAGCTGGAGATAGCCGGTGATGGACCTTTGCGGAAAAAGATCATGCGAAATTTACCACCTAACGTCACTTATCTGGGGTATGTGGATGACGAGACCAAGCATCGAAAGATAAGCCAGGCCAAGGCATTTGTGGCGGCTGCTACCGAAGATTTCGGAATTTCAATTGTTGAAGCTCAATCCTATTGCACTCCTGTGATCATTCCATCTGTGGGTGGATATAAAGAAACCGTGAATAATAATACGGGTGTGTTTTTTCATAAAAAGACCGTAGACGATATGGTCGCCACAATACGTGCATTTCATTCGAGTAAGCGACTGTTTTTACACGAACATTTCAAAGAGAATATAAAATATTTCTGCACTGAGCGATTCCGCAGGGAGTTCAAGACCTTTATCGATGATAAAATTAACAGACATATTGCCCGTAAGCAATCATAGAGTCAATCGTCTGCATTTGGTCACGACTTTGTTTTTTCTCGCATTGTTTGCCTTTCCCTTGCTGCCATTGAAAGTCACCAATTTTATCTTAATGGTGTTTGCTGCCTTAACCTTGGTGGCCTTTTTCATCAAACCTGTCCCCATAGGTAAAACCCTGTCATGGAATTTGGTTTTTGTCTTACCATTTATTCCATACCTCGTTGAGTTTTTTGTTACTGGATTTAATCCGGTTGCTCATTTCGAATTCGAGAAGAAACTCTTCTTTTTCACTGCCCCACTGATTATCCCCGTTTTTATAAAAGTAACCGGATTCCGAAATTATAAACCGGCCTTACTGATTTTTGCCTTATCCGTGGCCGTGCTGACTATTTTTACAGGAATGGTAATGGTCTTTAAAGGTCTGCCTTTTTTTGCAGCCACTTATCAAAACGGGGCTTTTATTCTTCGCGATAATTTCGAAAAGACCTCGGGTCTGCATCCAACTTATTATTCACTTTTTGCATTAACTTCTGCTAGCTTTTTGCTTCATGCCTCCAATAATTCCACAAGGTGGTTGCGTGCAGGCTTTTTTATTTTAGCCATCATTCTTTTTATTGCTGTTTTGTTTTTGGCGGTTCGCATAGCTTTCATTGCTTCGGTGATCATGCTTTTGGTAATGATCATCAAAATAAAAATGCCCGTTATGCGCAAATTAATATTGGGCATTTGTGTTGCCACCCTGCTTGCCTTGGTCTCCTTTTCCCTTCCTTCTCTGCGAAACAGGTTGTCCGAAATGGTTTCGGTGAAAACAGAACAGAACATTGCCAACAATACGGTTTCGCAAAGAACTACCATACTGTTTTGTTCCCTGCAGGTGTTTTCTGACAATATATTTCTGGGAACCGGTAGCCGCAATTTTCAGAAAAAACTAAATGATTGTTATGCTTCCGTCGGCTTTCCTGTAACTAACAAACAAAGCTTCAATCCCCACAATCAGTATCTCTCCATGGGTGTTAATTACGGCATTTTTGTGATGCTGCTTTTTATAGTTTGCCTTGCCATCATATTCCGCAAGGTCATAAAAGTCCCAGAAGGCATCTGTTTCAGCATAGCCATATTGATCTTTTTCCTGAGCGAATCTATGCTCGAAAGGCAAATGGGTGTTTACTTCTTTGGATTGGTGGGTTTACTTTTATACAATCTGGCCGATAAGCAATACAAGGAAAATCCGGAGTAAAGGTCTGGTAACTTCATTTAAGTGCAAAAAAAATGAGAAACCCCGCTCTCGCTTTGTTTCTCATTCTGTTTTGTACCCCGGGCGGGACTTGAACCCGCACTACCGCAATGGTAACAGGATTTTAAGT
>CAZNRQ010000093.1:0-9129 GCA_964574845.1 uncultured Bacteroidales bacterium | reverse complement strand
CCGGAGTCGGTGGAGAGGATCTACTCGTCGTAAACCAGAAAATCCTTCCGTTTTGATGAAACTTTCTCACTATATCGAGCATGAATTCGGGCTTTTGGTCCTTGTTGAGGCGATGTATTCTGCCGCAAAGTTGATGACTTTGATAAGTAATTCTTTTTTACGTAATTCTTTTGTACATTGAACAACACTTATGATCAAAAAATTTACAAGTTAACCATCGATTTAAAGCTTCAACAAGCTACAAATAGCCCTATATTTTTTATTTTATTTAAGCAATTTATAAAAAGGGGGATATAATTAAGTATGCGAAATTCAAATTTAAAATTGATAAATAATTTTACCAATGCTTTGATAATACTTTTATTAAGTAGCTGTAATGTTTTTTACTCAAAGGATAAATATATAAATGACTTTCAAGTATTTGTAGATAAGGTTGAACAAAATTATCAAGAATATACCGAAGCGGACTGGGTAAGTACAGATAAGGAATATGAAAAATATACGGTTGAATATTATAATAAATATAAAGCAGAGTTAACTGAAAAAGATAAATATGCTCTTGGTAAAATAAAAGGAGCATATAATGTATTGAAGCTGAAAAAAGAGGTTAAAAAAGTTTTTGATCAAACGAAAGAAGTTTTGGATCAGGCAAAAGGATTTATTGATGGAAGTGTTGAAAAATTAAATAAATGAAAAAATGAAAAAAATTATAACTTATTTTACGATTTTTACATTTACGTTTTCATTATCAAGTTGTGTTACCACAGATCAAAGCGGGCGGCCTAATGCTTCTAAATCTGCTGAAAGCGGTGCGTTTTTTGGCGCATTGGGTGGCGCACTCACAGGATTTTTTGCTACAGGAAAGTTGGATGGTGCCGTGAAAGGGGCAGTTATTGGTGCGGCAGTTGGGGGGCTTACAGGATTTATTGTTGGCAAGGAAAGAGAGCGGCAGTATAAAACAGCGGAGCAGATTTATAAGGAGCGGCCGCAGCTTGCGATGCGTAGTGCTAGAAATCAGCAGCCAGCAATTGTTAATTTTACACCAATGGTTTTTGATTACAGAGAACAGCCAACCAGATATATAAAAAATGGACAGACAGTACAGTTGGGGATGAAATATGAAATTCATATACCTAAATATAGAGAAAATCAACAATGTACAGTAGTTGAGTATAATACTCTGATTGCTTCTAATGGGCATAGTATTGATACGCCGGGATTAAGAAGAAAGATGAATCGTTCCTGTGGTGCAATTGAGGCGGCAATACCAGTTGAAATCCCAAAAAACCTTCCAGATGGAAAATATATTCATTATGCATCGGTCACGATCGATGGCCATAAATATGAAAAAAAACGTCCGGTTCAAGTAACAAAGGTAAACGGGGAAAAGATTATATACGCAATGAACTAAGCACGGTTCCTATTTCTATGAATTACGGGTTTTAACCATATTATATTAACAGTTTATGGATATTGATATAAAAAATGGTCTGGCAATTTAACGATGTTTCCTGGAAACAGGATGATGCTAAGCAACTATTTGAACTTCAGAGTCTTTTTGGGCAACAATGTACTATTGCTCCAGTAGCACCTTCTGATTTATTGGTTGGAGCGCACTGTCATCCAAAAGGAATAGCACCTTGTGCACAAGGTTTTTTTCCGGCTGAGTTTTTATATTGCCCTTTTTGCCAGGCAAAATTATTATTAAATGAAGATATTCTGGATTTATGGATTCCTCCCTATGGTTCAGGAACAGGTTTGAAATTGTATAAAAGAGATACTGTAAACAAGAAAAAAACTGGAGATCGTGACTATAAGGCAAAACAGTTTATTTTACCAAATAGGGATGGTCGTTTTGCGTTCTGTTCAGTGAAATTTGGAGCAAAGAAACGCTTGCTTATAGCCGTGCAGCGTGACTGTGGCCAATTGTGGGTATATCGACCGGATAACGTGAAAAACTGGGAAGTGCTTTCTGTTAAAGCTGGCGGCGACTCTCTTCCTGCCTGGTCTTGGTCGATGGCTGTCGATTCATCAGAATCTGGGTTTTGTATTCCGACAGATCATGGGCCAGCTTTGTTAACTGTTGATTGGTCTTCAGGCAGCATACAAGTAGACTATGCGTTAGGCACGTCAATTGGTGGTGCTGTGAGGGTTGGGCAGTATCTTGTGGCGCCTGTGCGGCGTGGTGATGTTTTTTTTCTTGTTTTCAGAAAAGATGGCGACTCAAAATGGTCTGATTGTTTCTCAAACGGTAATGCAGCAGGAGTTCTTGGTCAGTTGCAAAGGAGTTCTGATCAAGTGGCATGTCTTGGTATTCCTGTGGTAGATGAAAATAAGATGATTGCATATTGGCCTTGTCGTGGAGGATATGTCAGAGTGACTGGCGCAGATTTATCCAGTGGTCCAATATGGGATTTCAAGTGTTGGGAGACTGATGATCATCCGGCCACAGCGCTCATTGAGCTGGGTCCACCTTATCGCAGATTCGGAGCTGATTCAGGATTCTGGCAGCTTTGTGTGGATCGTGACCAGGCTGTTCGTGATGGCATTATCAACAAAATTATAAAGATAGATGGCGATGAGCGAATTGATTCTGAAAATGTTCTTGATGGTCAATTCCTGACAACAGGGAGGTCATGTTTTTCTTGGAGTAACGATTATTGGGATGATGTCCATACACGTAATCCGAGGGATTATGAGCAAACAGAGCTGCGCTTTCCTTTGATTCAGTTTGGAGAAAAAGGTTTGTCGTTAATTGCTAAAGTAGCTCCATGGGAAGGCCGAGATGAAATGGGGGAGTTCACCGATATCTTTTTCAATCGGAACCTTAAAATCACGGTTATGGTTCGTCTGGTTTTGGAGGGTTCTGGATTACCGGAACATGTGTTGTATGCAGAAGAGTGTGATGGAACCGTAAACGGTTTGAATGGAACTCTTTTTCGTATCACTCTTGCGCAATTACCGGATATTACACCCTTTATATACAATGATTTGTTATTTGTCTATTTCCCTGAACGTAACGATTGTTTTTGCTGGCCACTTGAATTAGCGGAGGGGTAATGACGCTAACTCTATTTCGTGCCATGAAAGCGATAGCTTTCTGTGCAATTTTTTTGCTATACGTTCCCCCATTGGTACGGGCTTCTTCCGTGACGCAAATTTATCTTATTCAGAATTCGGGCTGGATGCTTCCTTTTTATGAAGATCCCACATCTCGGTTTAAAGATATTGGTGTTGAACTCTCCAACAGAATTCGGAAATACGGAGGGGAACAGCAGGTCGTTGCAAGCTTCAATCAGACATGGGAGGATAATAAATCTCCAAGATTGTATTATCGAGGAAATGAACAGAACAAAGTTAACCAGGCTATACGTTCGATTGAACCCGCCCGTAAATCAGGGAAGATGACTTATGCTGATACTGATTTTAAGGAGGCAGTGTTTGGTGCGATTACCCATTATTCGCCGGGTAAGCCTTGTATACTGTGGATTCTGACCAATAATAAGAATAGCCCAGATAACAGTCCTGAAACAGTAGAAAAGAACAGGGATTTTTACCGCTTTTTACAGGAGACGGATGAGATAAAGCGTATTGTCGCATTTCCTTATCCGATGAAGGTTCAAAGTAGTACACGGTCGGATTTCAGGGCGAATGGCTTGATGATTTACGCATTGGCTTATGGTGGAGAGGCGGATCAGTTTCTTCAAAAGTTGCTTGCGGCGAATGCGCCGTTTGGTAGGAAAGCGGCGAGACTCAAACCGCTTAACGCTGAGGCGTTAACCTTTATTCCAAAATCAGTCAAAGGAAGCAATAGCCTGCAGGCAAGCATTCTTGGTGGGAAGACCCTTGTGTTGAGTTTTGATGCAGCTAGTAAACCTGAGATTGCGCAAATTACAGGGCAATTCCGCAATGATTTTTTCCCTTATGATATACATTCAGCGAGCGTTGATATAATCTCTGCTTTTCGTGGCGGCAAGGAGGGTATCAATTCACACCTTTCTACGAATAAAATTTTAAATATCCCTGCCTGCGGGTATTCGCCAGATGTATTTGTTACCATCAGTGTGCCTCCAATACCCTCCCCATGGAGCCCTGAAGTTATCTTCAGTTCCGGATATCGTGCAATTGGTTTGATTACATTTGAGCTGAAAGATCAGAAACTTGAAATCTCAAAGGATTTTATAAGCTCGATGTCAGAACTTTTTCCAAACGATCCTTTGCCCGATTTGTTTGTACCAGGCAGGTCGTCTAATACATCTGTAACTTACCAGCCATTGCTTGTAGAGGTGGTATATCCAAGCTGGACCCTTTTTGTTCTTGGGGTATTTTTGTTGATAATTCTTGGCGGTATTATTGCTGGAGTGATATTACTGCGACGGGAAAAAATTTTCCAAGTCTCGGTTGATGGTGTACAGAAAAATTATGGTTTAAGACCCTTTGGTCAGGTTGTAATTAAAAATCATATAGGTGAAAGAATTGGTTTGCTTAAAAAGGGTTTAGGAAAGCCGGTTTCTGTTTTGGATAAGGGAAAGAATTACAACGTGCGCATAATGTAAGTGGGCTTTTTAAATAAATTCAAAAATACTTTACCATGGAAGATAAAAATACATCAACACTTCCTCCTGTACAATCTTCGTCAGACAATTCGCAGTCAGGAAGCATTCAACAGATATCAGGTGGGCCAGAAATAGTGCTTGGCCCATCATCAAAAGATATTATGATTGGTTTTGGTTTGTTGCTGTTGCTGACGTTACTGTTTTTCTTTATTCAGAGTGCTTTTGTCAAATACCTAGTTGGGGAACCTCTCAAAAGATCGCCAAACAATGCAGGATTGGCAGGTTGGGGTTTGTTTGGAGGTCTATTTTTTGCCGCTACTCTCGGTTGTATCGCGTTGTTCGGAAAAATTTTATTAACAGCAATGATTATCGTTCCACTGACACTCTTTTCTCTTATTTGTTTTGTCCTTGCGATTGTGTTGGCATTAAAAAAATAAATCAATTGATTGAACCCTTGTTGGAGATCTAAATATGTCAGAAGAGATAAGAGCAGGTAAAAAAACCGAAGTTACCCTTACAGAAGTAGTTCCTACGCTGTTTATTGCATTAGGTGGTACCGGTGCTCAGGTTTTATTCCGGATTCGCAGGCGTATTTTGAATACGTTGTGGGGATCGGGTACCGGAACGACAGTTCGCCTTGAGAACCTTACGGAGTTTCCCTTTGCTGAATTTCTTCAGATTGATTTGAGTGCGTTCGAAACAGAACAAGGGAAGGCAGAAAAAAGTGATATCTTAGCTAATAAAGTACGTTTCAAAGAGTCGGAAAGGCTGGTTAAAAAACTTGATCTAAACAGTTACATAAAAAGTGAGGAGGCTCTCGATTGTTATCCATTGATCAAAGAGTGGTTTCCGCTTTCCAGAAAAACTATAAATGAACTTAATATTGATCCTGAAAAAGGTGCGGGGCAGATACGTTCGATTTCAAGACTATATTTCTTTGATAAGTATCAGGAAATAAAAGGCGCAATTCGAACTAAAGCTGATTCGTTGCTGGACAATGTTAAATCAGGTATGGCACAAAAGCGGTTAGGACTGAATGTACAGACTGGAGCCCTAAAAATAGTTGTAGTTGCTTCTACTGCAGGAGGTACAGGTTCGGGGAGTTTTCTTGATTTAGGATATCTTTCAGCCTTGATTGGTAAAGCTGTAGCAAATCAGGGAGTGACAACTAATCTTGTCCTCATGCTGCCTTCAGGATTTAAGGGGGCGGGCTTGACAAGGACAGAAGCAAATACTTATGCAGCTCTGATGGAACTAGAGACCTGTATGCGTCAGGGATCGCGTTTCATAAAACAATGGGCACTTGGCGAAATACCTCGTGATATGCCGAATTCACCATACAGTGATGTATACCTTATTGATACAGGAAACCTTGCTGGCGCAAAAACTGGTGAAATAACGGATCTTTATGACATGGTCGCTGACACCCTGTTTGAGGATTATTCGACTTCAGTTTTTGCAAATCGAAAACGGTCGGTTTCTGTTAACCAGAGTCAGTATAAAATTGTTCCGTATGAGATGTTATTGCCAAGAGAAACATACGGAGATATGAGTATTACTTTTTCAAGAGCATACTCATCATTTGGTCAGGCAATCATTGATACTCATCTTGAGCAGAAAAAGAATGTAATACTGTTTCGTCAAGTAAACGGAATGCTTAAGGCATTTTTTGGAGTAGCTCTTGATGATTCTAAAAGCAATATTCCAACCGATGGAGAGCGGGATGAGTTGATGGCAAGTCGGATGCATCTCGGTGTAGATAATGAAATCATTGGATATGATTTTGCTGCTAAAAGCGATCTTTATAAAAAGGGTATTGAGCGGACAACTTATCCGATGGTTACTGAACTTCTGAGAGTGAATGGAATCTCCAAGCTGGATGATATTGAAAAGAGGATTGTTGACCGGTTTGAAGAAATCCGCACAAGCGGCAATTACAAGGAATGGCCGGGGAAAATTGCTGAAGCTATTAATAATGTCAACCACGATACCTTCAAGGCCGTTGAATCTGGCAGTGGTCTGCATGAAGATGCAATCAGGAGACGCCGCAATGAATTGATAGCAGAATTGCTGGATCCAAACCGGGATCATGGTTTGATAAAGGCTCTCTGGATGCGGGTTGATAATAAAGAGCGAGGTGGTCTAGACTATACGATTGAATTAATTATTCGTCTTAAAGACAGGCTTGAAAATGCCAACACAGGACTTGTCCAAATTCTGGAAGAAAATGCCAAGTGGTTCTCTGATCTTTCAGGTTTTTTACGAAATGAAGAAACTGCACAATTACAGGAGCATCTTCTTCAGGCAATTGGAAAATTATTTTCCTCTCAATCGTTGTCTGAGTTAAAACTCAAGCAGATTTCTGAGGCAGTAAAGTTGTATGTTCGTTATCACTTATATGCAGCAGCAAGTCGGGAAGCGGCCAAACTTGTTCAAAATCTCTCTGAGGCATTAGGTAAGCAGCAGGGAACTGATGCAGACGGTAACCCCATTTGGAGTGGGTTTATCGGTGAACTGGAAAAGGGCCGAAATCTTGTTAAGGAAATCATTTACGATGCGGAAGATCAGATTGCACTCACCATTGAGGCGATGAAGCAGGGGCATGCCATGTATTTTGTTTTGCCTGCGCCGAAGAGCAGAATTGATGAGTTGGAACTTCTTCCTCCATCACAGGCCAGGCAATGGGCTGAAGAAGCTTTTGAAGATTTCGGCGGCACGCAGCAGTTGTTTAAAATGTTGCATGAAGAGGAGGGGCGCGCTGAACTCCTTGGCAAATTGCGTAACCGTGCTCTTAATCTTATAGGAGGCGATACGCAGATTGATGAAGAGAATCCCCTCTTTGCGGCACTTGATCAGCATTCAAATCTCTCCTTGTTGTTCTCTGACTTTCTTCAGCGTGCAATGCCTTGGGTATCTGCAAAACTGGAAGGCTACCTTAAGCCCCAGAATCCCAATGATCAATACAAGTGTTTTATTGGTGTCAAAGATGCCGATAAATTTAAAGAGAAATATGGAGCATTGCTTTTGAATCGTTTGCCGGCAATGACTATGATGACTCAAAAGGAAGTGGGGTTTGTAGAAATTGATGCTCCTGGAAAGCTCATTTGCTATACGGAATTATCTGGACTTCCGTTGCCATCAATCAAGGCTTTGGATCAGTGGTATGTCAGTTATCGCAGTGAAGATAGAATACCAGTGCATACCCATCGTATTACTAGTACTTTTGTTCATGCAAGGGAACTGACATTAGACGAGTTGGCTTCCCGTGCTGAAGATTTTAAATTATTTATACTTGCGGTGGTATTAGGTGTGCTCAAAAGAACTGAAAATGGTATGGATGCTGGGCTTTACAGTGTTACAAAGCGCGGAAGAACACAGTCAATTGGAGATGAGAGAAAGCTTCGATTGGTTGGAATACCTGATGCATATCGTTCGATTATTTCTGAGCAGGTTTATGCTGATATAGAACGGCTTGCTATGCCGGAACAGTTGGCGATGTTGGTCGCGCTACTTGATTATTATGCGGCCTCAGTCTATCCTGTTGCGACAATAAGAAGCGATCAGACAGATATTGATAGAAAACAGTTTCCAACATTAATCTGTGAGAAACTGGTTGAGGAATGGAGTCGGAGACTGGTGCTGAAAGCAGGAGAAGGAACTGCAGCAGCCCTTCGACGTCAGGCTGGTATTATGATGCGTGATTGTTCTATGGAAATTCCTGGATCAGTTTCTGATGCTTACCCATACGAGGTAAATGAAAAAGAGATTTATTCAAAACGGTTTTTGAGACAAGATGTACTGCAGCCGGGTTGGACTTTTGAACTTAAACAGGGTAACATGTCCGCAGTGCCTTTTGCCGTATCGCCATCTATTAATTCAACAGCGATATCTTTTCATGTCGCTATTGATGGGAAGTCAACAGGGCCGTATGGAGAAATGAAAATTAAGGAAATGGTTGATTCAGGGTTGTTGACAAGAGAAACAAAGGTATGGAAAAAAGGAATGACTGGCTGGCTACAGGCCGAACAGGTTATCGAACTGATTGGCCTATTTGATCTACCGCCTTCGCTTGATGATGAACCGCCACCGATTGACTGATATGTTTGAATTGAAGAGCCCAACTGATTATTCTGTCTATTTAACGATCATCCGCACATTAACTGAAGCAATGTTATTCATCGGGGCATCTCAAAATAATATGACATAAGAAGATCTCGCTGATTTTTATATTCGCTAAAATAATGAATTATCCAATTATTTGTCGGCATTGTAATCATAACCTGTTTGGGCCTGTAAAATATTGTCCTTTTTGTGGAATTGAATTGTCTCCAGTTATAGAAATAATTAATGCTGCAAAAACCTATATAAACCCTATCGTAACTGAAAATAATAAAAAAGAAAAAGTTATTGATGTAGTCGAAAGTACTTTTTCTTCAGATATTGATAATGATAAATTCATCAATGATACTAACTCATCAGATGCTATTGAGGCGGAACAGGTTGAGATAATACAAGAAGAGCTGAAGATAAATTGGAATGGCATTGAAGGGAATGAAAATAATAAGATTGGGAA
>CAZNRQ010000092.1:1393-9157 GCA_964574845.1 uncultured Bacteroidales bacterium | reverse complement strand
ATTCTGATCGAAGTCGACATTTTTGCTCAGCAGTATGTTGCGGTTGCCGTCGGTGATGATGACCGGAATGGTGTTGTTGTCGGCAATGATATCGGTGTAGAAGGTAAGATCAGGGGTATTCAGCGGCGAATTGATGGCATAGAGGTAAGCATTGGCCCAAAGCTTCACCTTTTTGCGTTCTTCGTCCTGCAGCAGCGAATAAAAAGTGTCGGTGGCATTCACCAGGCTGGCCTTTTTGTTGATGGCATTCACCCAAAGTTTTATTTTGCTTCTCTGCTCGGATTCTATCTGCTTGGCCATGGTATCGATATACCACAGCGACAATCCAAAGATTACCATAGCTGCTAGGAACAGCCATATTTTCCACCTTCGTTTTTTAACGTATATATTCATTGTTATATCTTTAGCAGGCCTTGGGTGATAAGATCTCCAACCGAAAGTTCCATCATAATCTTGGTATCCGAAGGTAAAAACTGCAGTATGCGGACATCCTCACAGTGGCGGGTGGCAACGGTACGGAACCCCAGTTTTTCGTAGGAACGAAGAGCGGGTTGGTTGGTGGCTGCCAATTGTATCTGAATTTTGTTCACTCCGGGTGAATTTAAAAGGGTATCCTTGATCAGTTCGAGAATTAATTTGTTAGAAACGCCCAAACCCCTGAATTTATTGTTCACGAACACAGATTCTATTTGAATGGTCCCGGCTTCGCGGGGAATATTGATCTGCTCCAACAGGGAAGAATTCTCACCGGCTTTTGCGAGCTTTTCGGTTCCCAAAAAGTGATACAGTATATTGGCCTTGAGCAGGGAGGATGGTATCTCTTCAGCAGCCTCTATCCAAGAACAAACCGCTCCGGAGGCTACCTCATCGATGAAGGCTATCATAAATCCCGAAAGGCAGAGTTCCTGTCCCGGTATGTCTTCCAGCACAGCACTCTTCAATATCTCTGCCACCTCGGCTTCGGTAAGTCCAAACATAGTGGCATAACTGAGTTTATCGGTCCCGCTCTTCTCGGCTTCGATGATGGCTTTTACCACAAAATCGGCATCGGCTTCGGTGGCCCTTTTCAGTGAAATCATAGGTGGAATTTTAAACAAATATAAGGCTTTGTCGGATGCAGACAAAATTGTGACCTATTAATTTCGCCCATAGACAAAAAAACTAGTAATTTTGACCACAAAAAAAACATGAGAAAGATATTATTCCTTTTGCCTCTGCTGTTTGCACTTATGCAAGGCTGCGGACCTACCAAAGAGAAGAAAAGCACGGAAAATAATAATGTTTCGGACCTGAGTGGTAACATCCTTATTAATGGCTCAGATGTATTGTTCCCGTTGACGATGAAATGGGCACAGGAATTTAAGAAACAATACCCCAAAATAGTGATAGAGAACCGCGTGACCTGCAGCGATAATAGTCTGAAGCTTGTGCAGGCCGGGAGCATTCAACTGGCCATGGTTTCCCGTCCCCTTACGGAACAGGAAGTGAAAGACGGATTGTATGCCTTGCCCGTAGCACTGGATGCTGTGTTGCCTGTGGTTAGTTTCGATAACGATTATATTCAGCCCATTGTTCAGAAAGGCATTTCTGTGAAAAAGCTGGCCGCTGTTTTCAACGGAAGCATCAAGACCTGGGGACAACTGCTGGGAAACAAATCAACCGATGCCATTGAGGTTTGTATTTTGCCTGATACCAGCGGCACTTCGCATTGCTGGGCCTCTTTTCTGCAAATGGATGTGAAGAAGCTAAAAGGAACCACAATGTATAGCAACCAGTCGCTGGCCAATACGGTGGCGGCAAAAAAGTTCAGCATAGGCTATTGCAGCATGAGCCAGATTTACGATCCCAAGACCAAGGCTCGCCGGGGTAATATTTATGTGTACCCTGTCGACCTGAATGCCAATGGCCAGGCCGACGACAACGAACTGGTGTTCGACTCGTCTGACGATCTGAAGACGGCCATCAGCAAGGGCAAATATCCTTCCCCCCCTACCCGTATGCTTTACCTGGTGACCAAAAATTCACCCAAAGATGCCGCACTAAAAACCTTCCTTACGTGGGTGTTGGGCATAGGACAGAATTATTGCAGCGAATCAGGATTGGTAAACATAGACCGGAAAACAGCCGAAAAATTCATTAAGGAGATCAAATAGAAAATAAGGTAAGGGCGACCTAACGGTCGCCCTCAATCTTATAATTTAAAAACGCCCTTAGCAAAACCCTTTGCTGAGGGCGTTTCGTTTCAGAGGGTTATGTCCACTATAAAATAAGGTTTGGGGATTATATGCACCCAAACGCGAATCGTTAAAGGCGAGTTTCTGTCGGCAGAAACTAGTCTATACAGTATACATGGCGGGTTTCTGTCGCCAGAAACTAGTCCATACAGTATACATGACGCATTCCTCGTGCCAGAAACTAGTCTCTACAACATACATGACACATTTCTCTTGCCAGAAACTGGCCTAAACAGTATACATGATAGGATTCTGTCGCCAGAAACTGGTCCATACAACATACATGACACATTCCTGTCGCCAGAAACTAGTCTATACAACCGTAAAGATGGGTTCCTGTCGCCAGAAACTGGTCTGTACAACAGTATAGGTGGGTTTCTGGCGCAACCTACGGGGGTATACTACTGTATAGACATATTCTCTTACCAAACAAGACGATAAAACATATCTTTACCTTCTAATTAATTTTGGCCTGTTAGCATAAAATATCAATTTTAGGATCTAGGATAGGGAAACCACAGGGCCGCAATTATACTCCCCTTATCTCTCTATCCTGGCCGATGCAAATAGTGCCAAAAGGCAAGTTCCCATTTTTACATTTTTTTTATTTTTTTCTTGTTTATTCCAAATTATAATTACTTTTGCCGAAAACAATACCTAAAGGTATCATTTTATGAACTTCAATAAGACAACGGAATACGCGCTTCGCATCCTCAGTTATATGGCCACAGACGAAGCCAAACTTTACAGCGCCGACGAGATATTTCAAAACCTGAAAATACCTTATCGCTATTTGCGCAAACAACTCACCATATTGTCGAAAAGCGGACTGATGACCAGTGTGCAGGGCATACGCGGAGGCTATAAGCTGTCAAGGCCCAATGCAGAGGTCACTTTGCTGGACATAGTGACTGCCTGCGGCGAAGATTTTATCAGCGATATGTGCTTCTTCGGTATCAAGACATGTTCGTTCGGGCAAAAATGTGCCATGCACGATAAATGGGCCGTGGTAAAAGACAACATTCGAAAAGTACTGGGGGCAACCACCCTGGCCGATCTGAAACTGGCCGGACCTCCCATTCTCTAAAAGTTAAATTATTTTCTAAACACTTAAAAACAACAAATTATGGTTGATTCGCAAATTGTTCTTCATGGACAAACCATCGCATACACCTGCTATGCGATCGTAATTATCCTTTTGGTGGGTTGGTTCGGACTTCGCGTCCAGCGTCCCGGAAAGGGTAATAAAGTAAGCAGTGCTCTGTTTTATTCTTTCACAGGCATGCTTATAGTGCTGGGAGTTTCCCTGCACATTGTAACCTACAACACCATTCCGTGGGCACCTATGGATATCAACAGGGCCGAGATCAAAGCGGATAAGGTATTCGACATTACCATCGCCAACCATCAGTTTCATCTGCCTGCAGAAAAACTGGTGATCAAAGCCGGTGAAAAAGCCCTGTTCAATGTCACTTCACAGGATCTTACTTACGGATTCGGACTCTTCCGCCAGGACAACTCCATGGTCTTCCAGATGCAGGTAGTACCCGGCCACAACAACGACATACTATGGCAATTCGATTATCCAGGGGTATACACCATTCGGTCCACCGAGTATTCGGGGCCCAAAGGCGCCCAGATGATTCTGAAAGATGTGGTGGAAGTGATCGCCAATTAATATTATTAGAAACTTAAAAACAGTAAAGCAATGAGTTTTATACAGACATTTATGAACGGTGAGCAGGGTATGTTCAAACACAAGACCCTCACCCCTATGCAGAAACTTGTACTCAGGTTTGTGGTGGTCGGACTGGTTTATTACGGTTTTGCCGTGATAGAAGGTATGATCATGCGCATATACCAAATACAGCCCATAGAGAGTATTCCCGATTTTCAATATTTTGCTATTCTAACGGCCCATCCCCTGGTAGGGATATTCGGATCGACCTATTCGCTGGTGTTCGGCGCCTTTCTTTTTCTGGTTCCTTACCTGATGGGAAAACCTTTGTGGAGCGTCAAACTGGGTCATTACACCTGGGCGCTTATTACCTTCGGCACACTTACTTTCTGGACTGCCGGATTCATCACACATTATGCCCCCCTTTACACACTCTACTGGCCTCTGCCAGCCGATTTCACCCAATTCAATCCCCTGGGCGGAACCTTCTTTGTGCTGGGTATCGCCTTGGTGATGTTGGGAACTGTATTTTTTGTGATCAATATTTTTAAGACCATCACCTATACCCCCGAAGGTTGGGAAAAACAACCTGCCGGCAAACTCATAGCTTCAGCTTTAGGTGTTAGCGGCATGACCAACCTCTTCCGCAAAAAAGACAAACAGAAAGAACACCTGGTATCTTTGCCAGTTGCAGCCATTGCCCGCGGAACTGTCGACACCGCCCTGAATGCGGCCATCATCCTCTTCACCGGCGTGTTGATATTGGTTTATATGATAGGCCATCTTACCGGAAACGATCTGAAAAATACATCAATCGATGCCCTGCTCTATAAAAACTGGTTCTGGTGGGGACTGGACCTGATTGCCGATGGGCTGGTACTGATATTCGTTGCCGGAACATGGTATTTACTTGCTACTTTAATTACAGGTAAGAAACTTTTCATGCAGAACATCGCCCGTGCTGCTCTTTTGCTTGAACTGGTGGTTTCGTGGACCGTATGGTCGCACCATTTGATGTCCGATCAGGCTCAACCCGGTATTTTAAAAATAGCCTCAGGCGAAATGGTCACAGCATTCGAACTTATCACACAAGGGCTGGCATTCTTCATCACTTTGGCAACCCTGTGGAGTGCGCGTCCTTTAAAAATGACCAATTCGCTGAAATTCTTATTAGGTGGTCTGTTAGGATTTGCTCTGGCGGTTCCTGCCGGCATTATGCAGGCCGACATAGGATTGAACCGGATATTGCACAACACCCAATGGATAGTAGGTCCTCATGTTCATGTGGCCGTACTGGTCGGATTAACCATGACGCTTTACTCGGCAGTATACATCCTTTTCCCCATTGTAACCAACGGAGCCAAACTATACAGTCAGAAGCTGGCCAACTTCCACTTCTGGGCTCACCTGACAGGGGGCATCGGTATGGGAGCTTTCATGGGCATGGCCGGATTGCATGGTATGTTGCGCCGCACTATTTACTATAATGGAGAATTCAACATCTATATGATATTGGCAGGAATTTGCGGAGGTTTATTGCTGCTGGCTTTCCTGGCATTCTTCTATAATATTGTCATGAGTCTGGGTCTGAATGGTGTGATTGGCATCTTCACCCCTTCCAAACTCAACAAAAACGACCTTGTTCCTGCAAAGGAATAAGTTTAAGTTGGTTCAAATTAGGTGAGAAAGGCCTGCTTTTTAGGGAGCGGGTCTTTTTTTTATTAATTATTGGGAATTCCTTTTGCCTTAAGTAGGTACAACAATCACTTCCCAGCTGCTTGCGCCACCTTCAGATTTCCCTTGGCATATTCGTTATTGGGATTGCATTGCAGCGACTTCTGGCAGGCTTCAATGGCCTTATCCCACATCTTCATGGCATTGTAAGCCGTACAGATATTATTATAGGCTTCCGAAAAATTAGGTTTTAGCTTCAGGGCCTCGTTGCATGCATCAATACATTTCTGATACTCTCCGGCATTGTAATATTGCAGGCTCAGGTTCAGATAATTTTCGGGGGTTGGGTTCTTGGTCGCATCTTCTTCGTTAACCATCAGCTGCGATTTCTTGCCTTTCGCCATTTCAATAAAGTTCAATGTAGCCGGGTCGCCGGGGACAAAGCTCAGGGTTTCGTTGGCCAGCTGCGCCAGGGGTTCCCAATAACCCAGTTCGGCATAAACGGACATGAGCAGATAGCGCGACTGCATATAGCCCGGCGAAATAGCAATTGACTTGGACAGATAAGGAATGGTCTCCTTGGAACGCTTCTGACCAAAGAGGAACTTGGCATAATAATAATAGGCATCGGGTTTGGTATCGCCACTATAGGTAATGGCATTAAGATAATATTGCTCTGCCTCGTTGATCTGGTTGGTGGCTTCTTTCAGTATGCCCATGTTGATATGCAGATAGGGCCATCCCGGCCAAATAGAAAGGGCACGACGATAATAGAATTCTGCTTCAAAATAATAGCCTTTGGCCATGAGCGTCAAGCCATAGTTCATCAGGGCGCGGGGATTTTCCGGGCCTTTCTGTACTATATCGTACCACAGCGTGGCATCATTCTTCCACACCTTGTTGCGCTGGCGGGTGGCATAGGCATAGGACAGCAGCATCACCGCGGCTAAGATAATGATGGAGATATTAAAACGTTTGTGATCGAACAAGGGTTTTATCTTAAGAAGGAAGATGTAAATCGCCCACACCACGGCTATGGTAAGCCCTACATAAAGGAAGAACAGACGATGGCTGTTCGATACCTGAGTGAGGGCAGCCATCACCGAAGTAGGAATGGCAGCCACGAAAAACCATAATATCCCATAACTGATGGGGCGGTATTTCTCGTTCTTCGAGCTTACGAAAGCCAGGAACAACATAACCCCAACAAAGAGGAAGCCCACATACATGCGGATATCGGTCCAGGAGGAAAACACGGTGAGGTCGGGATCGGAACTTAAGGAGATGGGCAGAAAGAAATTGGTGAAATAGGTGAACAACACATAAGGCTGGGTAAGTATATATTTCAGGTGGTTGCTGTCGACAGGGGTATGAGCCAGTCCGGCATTGGTGGTTTGCTTGTAGGCTATCACCTGCACCATGACTGCCACAGCCATCGTAAACAACAAGGCAGGCAGGGTGCTGACTATGCTTTTCCACAAGAGCTTGCGCTGACTGCCCAGCATTTTGTTGAGGGTTACCTTATTTTCGAACAATAATATATAGAAGAACAGCAACAGCGGAAACATTACCGCGGTTTCTTTCGACAATACACCCAGGGCCACGGGGATGAGATACAAAAGGTATTTCCTGCAAAACCCGGAACGCATGTAACATACCAATCCCAGTATTACAAAAAACGTAGAGAAGGAATCGGAGCGGGCTATGATATAATTGATGGTTTCGGCATTGCCCGGATGAAACATATACCAGGCGGTAGCGAACAGCACAATAAATTTGGTCCATTCGTGTTTATAGCTGACAGAAAATATTTTCAGGAACATAAAAAACATCAGCACACCCTGCAAAACAAAAACCAGGAACATAGACAAATGAAAATAGAAAGGTTTGTAGCCTCCGCCTATCCAATAATCTATAGCCGTGCTGGCCGTAACAACGGGTCGGTAGCCCAGATTATCGGGCATGGAGCCGAAGGTACGCATATCGGTAAAGAAGGTAAAGAAGTTGCCGATATTCCTGATGTAGACATTATTACTGATGGTATGCGAATCGTCGAAATGGAAACCATTGTTGAAATGGTTGGAGTAGGTAAGCAGCAAACCCAGCATCAACACAAGAGCAATAATGAGCGTAATGAGCTTTTCTTTTTTCATAAGCGAACAGTCAATAGTTTACGAT
>CAZNRQ010000092.1:0-1383 GCA_964574845.1 uncultured Bacteroidales bacterium | reverse complement strand
GTGATAAACTTTAGTTAAAATTCTTATCTTTATACAAAAAAACAAAAAAAAACAATAAAATTGCAGTAAATAAAACTTTTTTGTTGTCTGTAATTTTTTATAATTTCGTATTAAAATTGACGGGACAAATTACAGCACAATAAAAAAATACTACATTTACACTAATAAACTTCTATGAAATGAAAGTGAAAGAAAACATTTCTTTACACAAGGTCTTGAAGGAATTTTTTGGGTTTGATAATTTCAAAGGAAACCAGGAAGCGGTAATACAAAATATTATCAAGGGGAACGATACATTTGTCATCATGCCAACCGGAGGCGGAAAGTCGTTGACTTACCAGTTACCGGCCTTAATAAGCGAAGGAACTGCTATTATTATATCTCCCTTAATTTCCCTGATGAAAAATCAGGTTGATAATATCCGCAATTTTGGTGTTGACAAAGGAATTGCAAACTTTCTGAACTCCTCCCTATCGAAACAGGAAATGGCTGACGTCCGTATGGACCTGCTGGCCGGAAAGACCAAACTACTTTACGTAGCTCCCGAAACTCTTACCAAAAAAGAGAACATCGAATTCTTCAAACAATTTACCATTAGCTTCTATGCTATCGACGAGGCTCACTGTATCTCGGAATGGGGACACGATTTCCGCCCCGAGTATCGCAACATCAAACCTACGGTGAAAGCCATAGGACAGGATGTGCCTGTGGTGGCTCTTACCGCTACGGCTACGCCCAAAGTACAGCACGACATTCAGAAAAACCTGGGTATGCTGAAGGCCAATGTCTATAAGGCTTCCTTCAACCGGCCCAACCTTTACTACGAAGTAAGGCCCAAGACCAAAGATGTTGCCAAGGATATCATCAAGTATATTAAAGGTCAGCAGAGCAAATCAGGTATCATCTATTGCCTCAGCCGCAAAAAGGTGGAAGAACTGGCCGAAACACTTCAGGTGAACGGCATCAAGGCACTGCCCTACCATGCCGGACTGGAATCGGAGATCAGAAAAGGCAATCAGGATAAATTCCTCATGGAAGAAGTGGACGTGATAGTCGCTACCATAGCTTTTGGTATGGGTATAGACAAGCCCGATGTGCGTTTTGTGATTCATCACGATATGCCCAAGAGCCTGGAAGGCTACTATCAGGAAACCGGCCGCTCAGGTCGCGACGACGGCGAAGGCAACTGCATCGCTTTCTATTCTTATGACGACATACTGAAACTCGAAAAGTTTACCTCAAAAAAAGCGGTGAACGAACAGGAAATTGCCAAACAACTGCTGGTGGAAACCATTGCCTATGCCGAATCGTCGGTATGCCGCCGCAAGCTGCTGCTGCATTATTTCGGCGAGGTGTTTCACGAAGAGAATTGCGCCTGCTGCG
>CAZNRQ010000091.1:0-9162 GCA_964574845.1 uncultured Bacteroidales bacterium | reverse complement strand
GTGTATAAATGCGGAAACATGGCCAAAATTATTGCTCCCAGAACATAAAAAGCCAAAGTACTCAACGGAAACAAAGATAAAAGAATAATGTGATAAAATTTATAGAATCGCCCGGTCTTTGCATGCCTTCTTTTCTGATATATCCATGATTCCATGTCGGGTTTAGGCTCCGAAAAAGTATGACTCTCAGGCACAAATTCTATTCTGGTATTTTTTCGGTTGGCATTTTGATTCACAAAAAGGTCGTCATCGCCCGAACTAACATGGTAATGATTCACAAAGCCTTTTTTCTCAATAAAGAAACTCTTTCGGTAAGCAAGATTTCGCCCGACACCCATATAGGGAATACCAATACGGGCATAAGAAAAATATTGAATGGCTATCATCAGGGTATCAAACCGGATCAGTTTATTTAAAAACCCTTTCTCCCTTCGGTATCCTCCATATCCCAATACCATCTTCACATGCGGTTTCGAAAATCTTTCCTGCATGCGGTTGATCCAGTTTCTATCAGCAGGTTGGCAATCGGCATCGGTTAATAAAATGATATCGTTTTTCGCCGATTTGATGCCTAATGATAAGGGGAATTTCTTTCCTTTGAAAAAATTATTGCTCTTTTCCACATTCACTACCTTCAGATGGCTGTATTTCCGCGCCATATCGTTAAGCAGATCTTTAGTATCATCGTCCGAATCATCGTTCACAATTACAACTTCGAAATCGGGATAATCCTGTTCTAAAATCGATGGCAGATTTTTTTCCAATGAATAATATTCATTTCGGGCACAAATTACCACTGAAACACCCTGCCGACCAGACATCACCGCCTTCTTGCGTCTCAAAAAAGAAAAATTGGAAAATATACCCAGAAAATAAACCAATTGCACCACAAAAACACATAACAATGCATAATACAGGTACAACTGAATAGTATCAGAATAGATTAGCGCGAAATTCATTTATGTGTCTTCTGCAACAAAATTACCATTAATGGTATCTTACCCCACGAATTCTTAAAAAACTTATAAACGAAAAATTGTTGATTAAGAAATTCCTAATCGTGTCGTTCTTCACTATGCACATTAGCAATAATTTGAGGCGCATAAATGTACAATAGCCTAAAACACTTTGAACATCTAATTAAACAGAAAGTAGCCTTTCTAAACACACTGTTATCTGCCCAAAACAGATGGTGACTATTTCAAAACATCCTGTTACTATCCTAAAACAGATTGTAGCGATTCATAAACAGACAGTATCCTTCAAAAAACACCTTGTCACAATTCAGAAACACCCTGTCACTTGTTTTCAACACCTTGTAATTATCCATAAACAGACTGTCACAATTCGAAAACGCCCAACAAAATGCAAAAACACCTTGTAACTGTCGAAAAACACAATGTAAATATCTTGAAAACCGTTATGTAAATGAGGGGATACCCTACCCCGATTAGGGAATACTACGTAATTCTTCATAACAACTTTCTAATAATCAAGCATTACTTACCACGTGAACCAGCATATGGCATTATTATATTCCAAATACAGCTTAATCGATGGTCACTGCTATTCGACATTCAAAATTTGCACCAAATAATCTTGGAATCCAATGCAAGGGTATTCTTTAATCTAACTTCCGAAATCTTATTTCTTTTCGATAATTTTGCCAGATGAAATTTACCCTTACAGCAACTGACAAAGACTCCTCGGCCAGGACTGGCTACCTCGAGACAGATCACGGACGCATCGAAACCCCCATCTTTATGCCCGTTGGCACTTGCGGCACAGTCAAGGGAATTCATCAGCGCGATGTGGCTGACGACATCAATGCACAAATCATTCTGGGCAATACCTACCATCTCTACCTGCGACCGGGCACTGATAACTTGCAATCAGCAGGAGGATTGCATAAGTTTATTGGTTGGAACCGACCCATACTCAGCGATAGTGGCGGATACCAGGTCTACTCACTGAAAACCATACGCAAAATCAAAGACGACGGTGTAGTATTTCAATCGCATATAGATGGCTCAAAACATACTTTCACACCAGAATCCGTAATGGATATTCAGCGTGCCATTGGAGCGGATATAATCATGGCTTTCGACGAATGCACACCCTATCCCTGCGATTATAAATATGCCGACAAATCAATGAAAATGACTCACCAATGGCTTGACAGGTGCTGCAAACATATTGATTCGACAGAACCGCTATATGGATATCATCAGTCGCTATTTCCTATAGTGCAGGGAAGTACATTTCGTGATCTGCGCAAGATCTCGGCAGAAACTATTGCATCTCAATGCAGAGAGGGCAATGCAATAGGCGGTCTTTCAGTTGGCGAACCGGCCGAAATGATGTATGAGATCACACAACTGGTATGCGACATTCTGCCCAAAGACAAACCCAGATATCTTATGGGTGTAGGCACTCCGGCAAACATCATTGAATCCATAGCTCTGGGGGTTGACATGTTCGATTGCGTTATGCCCACCCGAAATGGCCGCAACGGATGGCTTTTTACACGACATGGTCGCATCAACATCAAAAATGAAAAATGGAAAAACGATTATTCACCCATTGACAAAGATGGCAATTCTTTTGTTGATCTCAATTATTCAAAAGCTTATTTGCGTCACCTCTTTGTTGCTAGCGAAATGCTAGGCCCCATGATAGCCAGCCAGCATAATCTTGCCTTTTATTTATGGCTGGTGGGTGAAGCTCGAAATAGGATCAAAAACGGAAGTTTTTCGTCCTGGAAAAAAGAAATAGTAATAGATCTCGAAAAAAAACTCTAATTCTTTAAAAAAAAGTATTTTTTTGAAAAATATTTTTTTGGATTTATCATCCTTATATTAAAGGATTTAAAAAATTATTTAAATCACCACATGACGTCATACTAACATTTTTTGATGACGAAATAAAAAAAAAGTAGCACTAACTGATTTTTATTAGTATATTTGTGTCTTGGTTCATAAAACTGCAGTATAATTTGTCATGTCAAAACGAAGACTACAGAGGGTATTAAATTTCATTTCAGGCAGAAGTGAGCTATTTACCATTGAGCATAGGTTTCTGAATGCGACTCTATTTATAACCATTTTAATAGGAATGTTTGTAGCTCTTGACAACCTAATACTCTTCCAGAATTACCAACTTTTCATAATTTCTACCATATTTTTGTCTGGTATTGGTTTTTGGCATTTTCTTTCGAGAAAAAAGCGATTATTTATCTTACCTGCTTTCGGATTATACTTTTCCGTATCGGTTGTCCTTACTTATTCATGGATAGTATTCTCGGGGATCAACGGACCCACTTTTGTTTTTTTCAGCATTTTTACGGCCTTCTTTGTTTATATTTTTGACGGATTTCAAAGGCTGTTTGTTATGGTGTTTACCTCTGTACAAATTGCAATATTGATTTTAATAGGGGTTATCTCTCCCGAAATAATAAAGAATTTGCAGGAGAGCGGCAATCATTTGATAGACCTCAATATCGGGGCAGTCGTATTTGTGTTCTTATTATTATTTGTAATTCTCAATTTTAAAAAAGTACACGCTAAACAACAGGATTTGTTATTAAAAACTGCCGAAGCACTTAGAAAAGAACTGAACGTTCGGAAAAATGCAGAAATAGAATTAGCAAAATTTAATGAGAACCTGGAAAATCTACTAAATATCAGGACAAAAAAACTATTGACAGAACTTAGTGTGAGAAAAAAAGCAGAACAGGAAGTTATCAGGGAACACAATATTCTGCGAACCATAATGGAAGCAACTCCTGAGGCAATAGCCTTACTGGATGAAAATGGAATTTTGATTGATTGTAATCTGAAAACACTTGAACTTATCAATCAGACTTCCAGGGAAAATCTTTATCAAAAAAGCTTTTTCGAATATTTGAATTTTAACAACCATAGTGACATTGCTAATCAAATGCTCAGCGCATTCAAAGAAAAAAACCAAAAGCAAATTGAGTATTCTTACACAAACTGGAACGGTGAATTTGTTGCATTGATACTTTTGATGGAAACGGTAGCTGTTGTTGAAGAAGATAAGATATATACAATTTTGGTCGCGAAAGATATAACCCATTGGAAACTTGCTGAAGAAGAACTTCTAACGCAATCAAATCAACTGAAAGAATTGAATGCAACCAAAGACAAATTTCTATCCATCATTGCTCATGACCTTAGAAATCCTTTAGGTGCCGTTATAGGGTTTTCAGATATTTTGACCAATAATTACGATTCTATCTCGGAAAACGAAAAAATGAATTACTTGAACAACATTCGTCTTTCGGCTGAAGCTATGCTCAGACTGCTCCTTGATCTTCTTGATTGGTCAAAATCGAAAAGCGGAACCATGGTTTTTAAACCAGAGGAAATAAATCTTTTCAATTTGGTTAATGAAGTAAAAGAACCACTGTATTACCAGGCTTTAAATAAAAAAATAGAACTGGCTGTTGAAATAAAAAACAGGGTATACGCTTTTGCTGATACCGAAATGGTAAAGACAATTCTAAGAAACCTTGTTTCCAATGCCATTAAATTCACCCCTCAGAACGGGAATATAACTATAGCTTCGAATGACATTATTGACCAGAACAGTAACGAATTTGTAGAAATCTCTGTAATCGATAATGGGGTAGGGATCAAGAAAGAAAATCTGGACAAAATAAGCCGCATCGATCAAAGTATGCGCACTAAAGGAACCAATGACGAAACTGGCACAGGGCTCGGCCTTATCCTGTGCAAAGAGCTCATTGAAAAAAATAACGGATATTTTTACATAAAAAGTATCGAAAATTCAGGAAGTACTTTTACCTTTGCTTTACCCAAAAAAAAATAATGGGTAGCAATGATTCTTGAATTTCGCAGTAAACCGGAACTTGAAACCATAGTAAGTTCTCTCGATCTTTCCATCGAACTGGGGTATATTGCAATTAACGAAATTCTATCTCCCGAGAAAGTTCAGGTCCTTGATCCTAAACAACCGGAAAACGTCAACCGTTTCTTTTCTAACAATTTTAAAAAAATAATTGAGATACTGAACCTGATCTCCGAGCCAATTTTTATTAAAGACAATAATGGCAACTGGGTATTTCTGAACCAGGCATTTTGTAATTTTTTTGGCATTGATCATCAGGATATTTTAGGCAAAACCAGCCGTTATCTTTTCTCGAAAAAACAATCAGACCTATTCGAAAGCGAAGATCAAAACGTACTTGAAACAGGAAAAGAATCTTTAATAGAAGAGGAAATTACCGACAATTTTGGGAACACAAGAATTATTGTTACCAAGAAAAAACTATTTACTGATTCGGAGAACAATCCCTACGTTATAGGCTCGTTTTACGAAATCACTGACCACAGAAGATTTGAAACTTCGATAAAACAGGAAAATACTGTTCTCGAGAACCGAATAAAAGAAAGAACTTTTATTCTGACTCAGACAATTAGTAAACTTCAGGAAGAAATTAATCAAAGGCGCATTACTGAAATTGCCCTGTCGGAAAGTGAAGAAAAATTCAGAAATGTTATTGAACAATCGCTGGAAGGTGTTGCTCTGGCAAATGTAGAAGGGAAAATTATTGAATGGAACAGGGGAATGTTCGAAATAACCGGTATCCCCCGCGAGAAAGCACTGGGTATGTATCAATGGGATGTGGAATTCCAGTTGATGAGGCCTGAACTACGCAAGCCGGATATTCATAAAAAACTTAAAATGGTTGGTCTGGAAGCCTTGTTAAAACAAAGGATTGAACCGGCCAACAGGTATGTTGAAGGTCAAATTGTTTCGGCAGATGGCACTACCAGATTCGTTCATCTTACAGCCTTCGAAATAAAAACCAATAAAGACTTTTATATTGGCAGAATTGCAAGGGATATAACCGATCAAAAAGCTATTGCTGAAACTCTAAAGAAATCAGAGAACCAATACAAAACCATTTTTGCTCATGCAAACGATGCCATATTGATCCTTAATCCCGAAAACGCCCAGATTATCACAGCAAATGAAAAAGCTTCGGAAGTTTATGGTTATGCTGTAGAAGAACTTTCAGGAATGAACCTGAAACAAATTTCGAAGAACTTTTCGTATGACCAAATTCAATTAGAAAATCTCAAGAAAAATAATATCCTCAAAAATTTCGAAACTGTTCACTTTTCGAAAAACAGGCATGAAATATCCATGCTGGTTAATGGCTCCGTGATTGAGTACGACGGCAAAAAAGCCATTATGAACATTTATAATGACATTACCGATTTGAAACAATCGGAAAAAGCGAAAGCTGCAACATTTCAGATATCACAGCTGATTCATACCGCTTCAAAACTGGAAGATCTATATCAACCTATACATAATATTGTTGGTGAACTGATGAATGCTGCCAACTTTTACATTGCCTTGTATAACGAAGAGCTCGATCAGCTTAGTTTCCCTTATTATGTCGATGAGAAAGATGAAAAACCTCAGCCACGTAAGCTGAAAAGAGGACTGACGGAATATGTGCTTCGACATGGCAAACCACTTCTGGCGAATCCGGAATTGCTCGAAGAACTTGAAAAGACAAATGAAATAGAATTTATCGGCACCAAATCCATGGATTGGATAGGTGTACCGCTCATCACTCAAAAAAATGTTATCGGGGTTATTGTTGTTCAGAGCTATGTTGAAGGATTAAGGTATACTATACACGAAAAAGATCTGTTGGTGTTTATTTCGGAGCAAATTGCTATTTTGATCTTCAAAAAGCAGGCAGAAGAAGAAATCTTAAAGGCCAAAGAGATTGCTGAAGAATCGGACAAACTGAAAACGGCTTTTATTGCCAATATGAGTCACGAGTTGAGAACCCCTATGACAGGTATCATAGGATTTACTTCTTTGTTATCTTCGAAAATCACAGATCCTGATTCGAAAACCATGTTGGACTACATTCTGGTTTCCAGCAACAGGCTGATGAGTACCCTAAACACTATTCTGGAATTATCGCAACTGGAAGCAGGCCGTAGACCTCTTGAAATACAAAAAGCAAATCTCAATAGTTTTATCGATAGTTCTATATCGCCACATGCCGAAGAAGCTGCTAAAAAGAATATTTTAATCAGGAAAAGCATACAGGAAGAAGTTTTTGCTTCGTTTAACCACAATTTCCTGTTGCAAATCCTCAACAATCTTCTTACCAATGCAGTTAAATTCACTGCCAGAGGGAGTATCCATATACAAACCGGGACCATCGTTTATCAGGAAGAGAACTATGCTTTTGTTGCTATCACGGATACAGGAATAGGAATTTCGGAAGATCATTTTAATCTTATATTTGAAGATTTCAGGCAAGTGAGTGAAGGTATGAACCGCACTTACGAAGGCAGCGGTCTGGGATTATCTTTATGCAAGAAAATGGCCGAAATGATGGGAGGGCGCATTTTGGTCGAAAGCAAGGTAGATATTGGCTCGACCTTTACCCTTTTGCTACCTTATGCCGGCGACGCTCCTATTCAAAAGCCCGAACATTATCCATCGGTACAAATGAAAAAATCTGAACTCAACAATATGATAAAACCTAAGATACTGGTAGTAGATGATAATAAAATCAATGGAGAATTGATCAGCGCCTATCTGAAAAACAATTATGAAGTTGAAACGACAACTAACGGCTCGATGGCCATTGAATTAGTGAAACGTTCCGATTATGACGCAATTTTGATGGATATTAATCTCGGCGAAGGAATCAACGGCATTGAAGCCACCATCGAGATCCGCAATTTGAATATTAAAACACCTATAATTGCACTTACCGCCTATTCAACCGAAAGAGAAATGGAGGAAAATATCGCCGGATATTTTACCAACTATATTTTGAAACCTGTCGACCGTCTCTCATTAATCTCAATTCTGGAAAAATCGATGAATCCGGGCGATTAAACAGCAATGATCAGATAATAATTCTTTTTGCCTTTTTGCAGCAAAATATATTTGTCGCGGATAAAATGCTGGTTGTCGACCACAAATAACTCGTCAATTTTATTTTTATTGACACTGATACTTCCTTCTTTGAGCATTCGGCGGGCTTCGCCTTTAGATGCTGTGATCATAGACTTTTCGCCCAGAAAATCAACTATGGGCATACCACTTTCGAACTCTGACATTGGGATACTCACCTGAGGAACTCCTTCGAAAACCGATAACAACATTTCTTCGGACAATCGAAGCAATGCATCCGAAGTGCTTTTCCCGAAAAGGATCTCGGAAGCTTCGGCCGCAGCCAGATAATCGGCTTCGGAATGCACGCGTGTGGTGATATCTTTAGCCAAAATCTTTTGCAAATGTCGCAACTGAGGAGCTTCGTTGTGCTGCAGCAGAATGGCATCAATCTCCGCCTTGTTGAAAAGCGTAAATATTTTGATGTAGTTGGCCGCATCCGCATCGCTGGCATTGAGCCAAAACTGGTAAAATTTATAAGGCGAGGTCTTCTGCGGATCGAGCCAAACATTGCCGCTTTCGGTTTTTCCGAACTTGGTGCCGTCGGCCTTTTTTATCAGAGGTGTTGTAAGTGCATAAGCTTCACCACCTGCCTTGCGGCGGATGAGTTCGGTGCCCGATACGATATTGCCCCATTGATCGGAACCTCCCATTTGCAACTTTACGTTGTGATTTTTGAAAAGATGATAGAAATCGTAGGCTTGCACCAGTTGATAGCTGAACTCGGTGAACGACATGCCATTCTCCAAACGGTTCTGAACGCTATCTTTGCTTAGCATATAATTAATGGTCATGTGCTTTCCGACATCGCGAATGAAATCGAGAAAATTGAAATCGCGAAACCAGTCGTAGTTGTTGACAATTTCGGCAGAGTTGGCTCCGCAATCGAAATCCAGAAATTTCTCCAGTTGTTTTTTTTGGCAAGCCAGGTTGTGCTGCAAAATATCTTCCGAAAGCAGGTTGCGTTCCTGCGATTTGCCCGAGGGATCGCCCACCATGCCCGTAGCACCACCCACCAATGCAATGGGTTTGTGACCGGCTTTCTGAAAATGAAGCAGGGTCATCACCTGAACCAGATTGCCCACTCCCAAGGAATCAGAAGTAGGATCGAAACCTATGTATGCCTGAGTGGTTTCTTTGGCGAGTTGTTCTTCTGTACCCGGGATGATATCGTGT
>CAZNRQ010000090.1:0-9238 GCA_964574845.1 uncultured Bacteroidales bacterium | reverse complement strand
TACGGTCACTTTGCCTCTTGCTATGGTCACTTTGCCTCTTGCTACGGTCACTTTGTCCCTTGCTATGGTCACTTTGCCTCTTGCTACGGTCACTTTGTCCCTTGCTACGGTCACTTTGCCCCTTGCTACGGTCACTTTGCCCCTTGCTATGCGAACTTTTTGTCATAAATTGTGACAATTTGGCAGTTTGAAAGAAAAGGGATTGGTGTAGATTGAAGAATTACAGTGGTTTATAGGATATTGCCGGAATATTAAGGATTCCGTTGGCTGAAGCCAACGGCAATGAAGAGATGAGACGTATGTGACAAGTGGGACCTTTGGTGAAATTGTCTGAACCACAGATTAAGCTGATATGAACACCAAACCCCTTGAAAAAATGGGCTATAACAGATTCAGGCGGAGCATGAAAGAATTGGACGTGATTTTTTAGGAAGGCGGTTCGTGAATCGCTCTTCCATTTTATCATTTAATTAGAGGGCGACCAGCCGGTCGCCCTTTACTTCCTCCTCGGACAATGCGGTAAATCGAACTTGTCATTGGCTTCGCATTCATACATAGCCTCCACACAATCCGCAGGATCGCAGCAGGTAAAGCAAACCCTTTTGAAAGCACGATAGTCGAGCAGCTCCACGTCGGTCGACAAAAAGTCATCTTTCACGGGTTCGGGGCGCGCCAGGTCGGTGCTGAGGTATTTCTTGTTGTCGTCCGAAAAAACCGTAACCACCACCTTGTTTTTGCCCGTTTCATTTTGCTTTTTGAGGGCGCCCAAAAAGTTGGCCCCCGACGATATGCCCACCGCTATGCCCAGGTTGGCAAGCTTCTGAGCCATAATAATGGCATCGCCATCGTCCACATCCACTATTTCGTCCAACTTGTCCAACTCGACAATAGAAGGTATGAACTCGTCCGATATGCCTTGTATCCTGTGTTTGCCCACTTTATAGCCCGTGGTCAGGGTAGGGGAGTTGGCGGGTTCCAGCGGGTGAATCGTGATGGCGGGGTTTTGTTCCTTCAGATATTTGCCCACACCCATGATGGTGCCCCCGGTACCCACACCGGCCACAAAAGAGTCTATGGCCAAATGGCGCATCTTCATCTGCCACCATAGTTCAGGTCCCGTGGTAGTATAATGTGCCGCAATGTTATCGGAATTCGAGAACTGTCGGGGCAGAAACGAATTTTCATTTTCTGCGGCCAGCTCTTCGCTCATTTTAATGCTCCCCAAAAATCCGCCTTCTTCCTTAGAAACCAACACTATTTTGGCTCCGAAACTACGTATCAGGTTGATGCGTTCCTGGCTCATCCAGTCGGGCATAAAGATGGTCACGGGATGCCCCATGGCCCTTCCTATGGCCGCAAACGAAATGCCGGTGTTGCCGCTGGTGGCTTCTATGATGCGGTCGCCTGTCTTGAGTACCCCCTGACGGTAGGCATTGGACAGAATATGAAAAGCCATGCGGTCTTTGATGCTGCCCGTCATGTTGAGGTTTTCCGATTTGGCATATACAATGCGCTCTTCGCCCTTATAGCGGAAGCGCACAGCCAGAATAGGGGTGTTGCCGATCAGCGACGACAAACCCATGATTTTTTTTACGTTTTCGTTATTCATAAGAAGCATAATTTTACATCTGATCACATCTTACATCGCGAACCACTCTTCCAGCTTTTTTTCCGTAGAGTCGGTTTCGTTTTTGTGATGAAATTCGTTGGTATGTTTGTTATAATTGTAATCCTTATCCCATTTCTTAAAATTACGCGCCACCTGATCTATAGCATCAATGGTATATATCAGTTCGGCATTGCTCATGGTCGGATGCAGCGAAAGGCGTATCCAACCCGGTTTCTCCGAAAGGTCGCCATGGGTGATCTTGGAAGTGATAAGATCCGATTTCTGATGGCTCACATCCAGCAGGAAATGTCCGTAAGTGCCTGCGCAGGCACATCCGCCCCTCACCTGAATACCAAAGCGATCGTTGAGCAGCTTCACCGCAAGATTGTAATGAAGTCCGTCTATATAAAATGAGATAACTCCCAGCCTATGCTTTACCTGGTCGGCCAAAATGTGAATTCCGGGCACCTTAGGCATGAGTTCGAAGGCAATTTCCAACAATTCGGCCTCACGTTGCAACATATTTTCGGTGCCCATTTTTTCTTTCAATTGCAGGGCCAAAGCTATGCGTATGGCTTGCAGAAATCCCGGTGTGCCGCCGTCTTCGCGGGCTTCGATATCGTCAATATACTTGTATTCTCCCCAAGGATTGGTCCAATCCACGGTTCCACCCCCCGGCTGATCGGGAGCCGAATGTTGCGGATACAAAGCCGAATCGAAGATCAGCACGCCTGAGGTGCCCGGCCCTCCCAAAAATTTGTGTGGCGAAAAGAATATAGCATCCAGGCGTTCATCCGGGTCAGCAGGATGCATGTCTATATTCATGTAAGGAGCCGAAGCCGCAAAATCTACAAAACAAACCCCTCCGTATTTATGCATCAGCTTGGCCATCTGGTGATATGGGGTAGTAACTCCGGTGACATTCGAACAGGCCGTAAATGAACCTATCTTTACTTTGCGGTAACGGTATTTAATCAGTTCTTCTTCCAGTGCTTCGAGGTCGACCAGCAGATCGGGACCGGGCTTAACCAGCACCACATCGGCCGTGGTTTCGTACCAGGATGTATGATTGGAATGATGTTCCATATGGGTAATGAAAACCACGGGCTTTTCGCAGCCCTTGGGGCATTTATTCTGAATGAGCAACTGACAATTGCGCAGGCTCAGTATACGTTGCAGTTTGTTGATGACCGAAGTCATGCCTGTGCCGGCTGTTATAATGACATCGTTCTTGCCCGCATTCACGTGTTGCTTGATCATTCTATGAGCCTTATGATACGATTTGGTCATAAGGGTGCCTGTCTCGCTGGTTTCTGTATGAGTATTGCCCACAAAAGGCCCGAACTCTTCCGTGATCTTCTTTTCTATGGGCTTATATAATCGTCCGCTGGCAATCCAGTCGGCATAGATCATTTTAACGGTTCCAAAAGGGGTATCGTAAAGCTGGTCGTTGCCAATAATGTTCTTTTTAAAAGTAGCGAAGTATTTCTCGAGCTTGGTCATTTAGAAATTTGCGATTGTTGATTTAAGATTTTTGATTTAAGATTTGGTAAAAAGTCCGAAGACCTTACACCACTTAAACACTAAGGGCACAAAGATACACTAAGAAATTAAATTATAGCCATCGGCCAATTGCCATAAGCCACAAGCCATAAAACAATTTAGCCATGTAACCATTTCCTATTGATTATCATTATTCTCTTCCTCATCGCCTGTGGCGCCTATCTTTTTCAGGAAATCGTTCTTACGTTTTTCGGTGGCAATGATAAAGGCATATTGGGGTTTTCCGTCTTCGGCTTTCAGAATGTTCTTATCCGATTCCATAGCTTTTTTGATCAGATCGTTATAATCTTTACGATTGGAGATAGATTGCAGTTTGTTTTGCTGATAGTTGAAAAAGAACCAATTGTCGCCAATTTCGAAGTACATACTCAATATATTGCCGCTTCGTTTGCGGGCTATCTCAATGTACCCTTCCACATATTTGTTGATCTGATTGTCGCCCAGCATGGCTATCCCTATCTTACCGTCCGAAACAAAGGAACGGGATTTCGCATTCCACTTAAATTTGATATCGGAAATGGTCATACTGTGGTTGAGTTCGTCGGGTATGCTCTTAAATTTACCTGAAAGACTCAACTGACTGATGAGATCGTCGGCCTTCTTGGGACCAACGATAAAGCGCATGGCATTGTAGAACTTATCCGCTGCAGGATCGGCCGGGTCGAGCCCGCCGTTTTCCTGTATGGTTTTGGTGAACAACTGATAGGCATCCTTATCGAAGAAGAAATCGAGCATCAGCATGAGGTCAAAATCTGTGGTTCCTGTAGTCATGTTATGATCCACTGATCCATAGGTATCGAAGGTCACCCTCCCCAGATTGGTTCCCAGATTCACACGGCCTTCGCCGAAAACTTTGCATGCCTTTTTATCAAGATACACATAGTTCTCGGGTTTGGCATTGGTCACCGATGAGTCTATCTTTGGCCCGACATAATAACGCTGCAAAGCCTTATCATAGGTCAGCTGTCCTTTGGCGGAGAGAATGTCCGAATCATTATACCTCTTTTTGTAATTGATAAAAGCCGGATACACCAGGGTGGAGTCGTCGCCTATGAAGAGACCCATACCCAGAGCTTCGCCTGTAGCCCCTTTATTAAACTCCCGTGGCTTGTCATCCACAGGAATGGCAATGGCTTTGGGGTCGATGTCAGCGGTAAAACGCAGCCACTTCCGTTTAAGGGTATCGCAATCATGTTTGATTCGGGTACCTCCATCGAAATTCAGAAATTCTTTGTTGGAAAACATATAGGTCTTGCCATAAAACTCAAAGAAGGGACTCAGAGTGAAGCCTGCTTTTTCGGGGATATCGCCGCTTCCGTATGTTTTCCCGGTCGAATCCACCTTGATGGAGTTAAGGAAGATCTTTTGTTTGTTTTCCATTTCGTCCACATAATCATAGGTTCCTGATCCCACGTATTTTGTTTTGGAAGTGATGTCAGCCGTTGCATCGTAAATATAATGTATCTGGTCCACCGTATCGGCAATGATCTTGCAGTTCTTCAAAGGCAACATCTCTGCTTTTTTCAACACGGTCACTTTTCCGGAATCAGGGAAAATAGCAGCATCCGCCACGTGAATGATGGGAACATCTTTGGCATAAATGATATTCTCGTTCAGATTGTAATTGGCATCCGGAGCATAGAACGATAGCGCGCTCTGTGCAGGATGTTCAGAAATAAACCTGGATTTGCTGAGGTCTTCGCTTATGAGTTCCTTAAGGGTTTTGGTTTTCAAATAAGCGTATTCGCTTTTCAGGCTGCTATGAAACTCCAGCAGGTCCTTATCCATAAACCAGTCGAAGTTGTAAAGGTAACAGGCATACTGATTAAAAGGGAAGGTGATCTTCGAATCTTCATCGTTGGACTTAAATTTTCCCAGTTGCTTATTGAAGTCTATATTCACATTAAAATTATCGGTTTGCAACACAATATCGTTGAGGTCAGCCGTTTTGAACTTGACCAGAGTAGTGTCGGAAGTGAAACTGTGGTGCTTCAGATTGTACTTGTTTGAGTTCATTTCCACCTTGCCGAATATCATTTTGCCAGTGGCACTAAGCCCTTTCGAGCCGAGGTTGAGTCCGCCATTCAATATAGCTCTTGAAGCGAAAAGGTCGAAAGGTTTGGATTTCTGCATCACCTGCATCTGGTCCATATAAGGAAACCATTTCACACTGACATCTTCGGCATACACCGGAGGCATTTCCACCGGGGTAGTCTTTTCCTTAATGGTATATTGATATGCCTGTGCCCAAAGCGAGTCGGGGAAGAACACGAAATCATTGGATCTGGTAGTTGAGGTCAGGTATTTCAGCGAGCCTTTGCCTAAAAAGCCCCTATAGCTGAGATCGACAATAGAATCGTAGCGGCCTTTGCCTCCATAAGCCGGGAATCCACCCGAAGGTGTAGTGATAACAAATCCCAGAGAATAGTCGGGTTGCACTTTTAAAGGCTCGGTGATGTCAGGGAAAATACCTGCCGAAACCAGGTATCCGCTGAACTGTTTGCGTTCGCTGTCGTAGCTGTCGAGGCTGTCGATGCGGAAGGGCTGTAGTCTGAAATAGAAACGATCGCGTGTATATACTTTCTTATAAATAAAGGGTTTGTCGTAATACACATAAGCGTCCTTCTTGCTGATAAAGGATGGATAGTTGGGGAAGGGTTTGAGTCCCGATTTGTTATTGGGGGCATCGATCAACATTTCACCGCTCAGGTTCTCGATATTCGTTCTCACCTTAACCAAAGGATGATGACCATAGAAATCTACCGGCTGCGACCTGTCCTGAACCTTAAAGCTCATGGAGTCTATCATTTCCATATCAAATTTAAACTTATCGTAATTGAAAAGGAATTTCTTTCCGAAGTATTCAAAAAGCCCTGCATGTATCTTGCCATCAAACTCGAAATTACGGTTCTTTTTTAGTGTCACTTCCTGTTCGTATGGGTCGACGTATACAAATTGGGAGTCACTCAAAAATACACGGGCCACACCGCGTATCTTCAGGTCATAGTTCATTAAATTCAGGGTAGCATTGTTTTGAGCCGAAATGATAGAAGTGAATTGAATTACGTCGTAGTCGGTTTTCCCGCTTTTCGAATTGATGTAGTTGTAAACACGATCCTTTAGCAACACAATACCATCATCCATATTGTAAATGATGAATCCTTTTTCGGCAAAGGTGAGCATCATGGCCTGCACCTGTTCTCTGGAAATCTTGAATTCATGAATGATATCATTTTCATAAAGCATCCTCGACCCGGTTTTATCAGCCAGCTTTTTCAGCACCATCAAAGGGTGCACTTCATCCAGCCCACGGAGTTTTTCCCAACGGAATTCGCTGTAATAGTTGTCCGATTCGAAAATGGCATTACTTTCATTGGAAGAGCCTTTAATGAAACCAAAATCGATTTTCGGCTGGTCAAGTTTCCAGTATAAGGCTTCGAAGTACATGTCGATCTTGTGATAGGTATTAAAGTAAGGGCTTTTCGAAACCCCGTCCTTTTCGCGCAGCAAACTCAATTCACGGTTCTCGTTCACGTATTTCATCTTCAGACCCGGATGTGTGATGGAGTCTTTATCCACATAGATCACCACCGAAGCAAAATCGGCACCTATCTGGTTCTTCTGTATTACGAAAGCTTTAGAGCCCAGTTTAACGAATATCTTGTTGTCTTTTTTGAAGTACAGAAAGGCATTGATCCCTTTTTCACCTTTTCCTATCAGTTTGGGCCCGTGCATAGCAAAACCTCCCTCATAGTCTATATCCTTAAAAATATCTTTGATCTCCAAACGGTTGTCGAAGGATGTGAATCGTGGATATGAAGTGCGTTCATCGCTTACGTCGGCCATCACTTTTTCCTCCAGCCTTCCCATCAGGGGCCTTTGGAAGAAATTGGTATTGTAAAAAGTTACTGTGTCAATCTTAAACTCTGACTTTGTCAATTGGATTGAATAATTCTTATGTATCTCGGCATGAACTTCTTCCCAGGGGAAACCGGCTCTGTCCCAATACACATTTCCGTCTTTTCCCACCCATTGATTGGAGGTAGGGTAGAACCGACCTGAAGTTTTATAGATACAGGTGCTGTCGTTCTTTTTTACACAAGTAAGATCAAGAGCCGGGAAGTCGAAGTAGGGGACCGAATCGTATTTGAATTCGAAATCCGAAGAATTGGTTTTCCAAACTGTAAGTTGCGATTCGTAGAGATAGTTTTTGGTAAGCAGCAAATTGGTCGATTCCAGTAAGGCCATAAAACGGATGTTGTTGGTCATGGCAGCAAGTTTCCGTAAACTAACATGCCACGACTGGTAGCCCTCGTCACTTTGTTTAGACTTATAGAAGTTGATCTCACCTTGTATGTACTCAGCATAATTGGGGAAAGTCTTCATTTTTCGCTTCAGCATCACATTGCACATGCTGTAGATGGAGTCCTTATGCAATTGTGTAAATTTATTGGTATTCCACAGATCCGTGAATTCAGTCATAAGCACCTTGCCGGCATCTTTCTGGTCTTTGTTGGTGACTGCATCAAACATATCGGTCAGCTCTTTCAAAAACTGCACCTGGTCTTTCGCGAATTGTTTTATGGGCTGCGCAAACAACCCATTACCTGAAAACAGAATAATGAAAAACAGTATGGCTGATATTCTTTTCATGAAGGGGGTAGGGATTATGGTAAAAAATTCATTGCGATGGTTACACCTGTATTAGTCAACTTAAACTTTTTGATATAAACAGGCACACCAATTATTAACGCATAAGTTGCGGATAAATTGCAATCCGCATTTTTCTGTCGTCTCATTTATTATGGGCAGGTCTTCCAGATAAAAACCGCTCAGGGTCAAAAGGCCTTTACTTTTGATCACTTTGGAATAAACAGGAATATCATTCAGAAGAATGTTGCGGTTGATGTTAGCTATCACCAGATCAAATTGCTGATCGGTGAGTAGGTCGGCATCGCCCAGCAACACCTCTATCTCAGGAACCTTGTTTTTGATGATGTTTTCCTGAGAGTTATTGTACGCCCATTCATCATTATCAATGGCCGTTACTTTGGCCGCCTGCATCTTTCGGGCGAGTATGGCAAGAACCCCTGTCCCGCAACCCATATCCAAAACGGTTTTCCCCTTTACGTCCAGTTCCAGCAGCAATTGAGCCATCATATGCGTGGTTTCGTGGTGTCCTGTGCCGAACGACATTTTCGGTTCAATGATGATCTCGTATTTCACCCCTTGTTCTTCAGCATGGAAGGGAGCCCTGATGTAACATTCATTTCCTATGCTTACAGGCTCGAAATTGCTTTCCCAAACAGCGTTCCAGTTCTCATCCGGAATGAGTTTGACAGAATAATTGATCTTTACTTCTTTATTCCGGAAAATATCCAGTGTCGAAAATGTTTCAGCCGAAAACTTATTGGCAGGAATATACCCTTGAAAACCCTGTGCATTTTCAGCAAAGCTCTCAAATCCGTATTCGGCAAATTCAGCAATAACGATTTCAATAAATCGCGGAGGAAATACCTGGCAGTTGATCTCTGTATAATCCATGGTTTTCTTAGTAAATGGATTCAATGATGGTAATAAAATCGTCAGCCTTCAGCGAGGCGCCTCCAATCAGACCTCCATCCACATCGGGCATGGAGAACAATTCGCGGGCGTTTTGTGCATTGCAACTGCCCCCGTAAAGTATGCTGAGGTCGCCCGCTATCTCGGGTCCGTATTGGTCAGCAACAGTCTTGCGAATGAACTCATGCATCTCCTGGGCCTGTTCCGGCGATGCCGTCAATCCGGTACCTATGGCCCAAACGGGTTCATAAGCAATAATCAGCTTGCTGAAATCTTCCGGAGCCAATGGGAAGAGCGATTCTTCTATTTGTCTTCTGATCACCTCAAAATGCTTGCCCGATTCTCTCTCGGCCAGCACTTCCCCAATACAAAAGATAGGGAAGAGGTAGTTGTTCAATGCGGTGGCCACTTTGGCTGCCAGAAAAGCATTGTCCTCTTTAAAGTAACTTCTCCGTTCCGAATGTCCTATGATCACAAAATCCACACCAACCGATTGTATCATAT
>CAZNRQ010000089.1:7072-9337 GCA_964574845.1 uncultured Bacteroidales bacterium | reverse complement strand
CTGTTCCAAACCCCTGCCGAAGCCGCCAAACAAGCCGTTGAAAACGACGTGCATGTGCTGGGCGTTTCGAGCCTGGCCGCCGGACACAAAACTCTGGTGCCACAGGTGATCAAAGAGCTGAAGAAACTGGGGCGCGAAGATATTATGGTGATAGTAGGGGGTGTGATACCCGCACAGGACTATAATTTCCTTTACAAAGCAGGCGCTATGGCCATCTTCGGCCCGGGAACCAAAATACCCGAATGTGCCGTGAAAATGCTGAACATTTTGTTCGAAGCCAGAAAGTAGTATCTGGTATTTAGTATTTAGTAGATGATGAGCTACAACGACGGTTCGCAGCAGAAAGCGGAAGCATAATTGCTGACTGTTTTTTTAGTAAAGTCGCCATTCACTCCTTTATTGAATGTGCGTACGGTATTATCCTATTTTTACTTTTTGTTCAGAATCTGAACAAAAAATACTCAAATTCTGACTTGCAGTGTTTAGGAAAAATCTTTAATTTCGAACTCAGAAATTATTGCATCTAAACCATGCCATATATCGCTTCATCTAACACTGCTTTTAATTTGTCTGCTACCTGCAGCATGCCAAGTAGTGTTTATGTTGAAAGCACCTCACTATACCACTATAACGGCTACAAAAAGGCAATTGACATGCCATTTTTCGCCATTGTTTCATATTCTGCTTACAATAAAGCAATTGAGTGTGTCGCTGAACCAAGTGTTTGTGTCGCTGAACCAACTGTTCGTGTCGTTGAACCAACTGTTCGTGTCGCTGAACCAACTGTTCGTGCCTCTGAAGTAAGTGTTCGTGTCGCTGAAGTAACTTTTCGTGTCGCTGAACCAACTGTTCGTGTCCCTGAAGTAGCTGATCGTGCCTCTGAAGTAAGTGTTCGTGTCGCTGAACCATCTGTTTGTGTCGCTGAAGTAAAAGATCACGCCTCTAATGCACAAATAGATTCTCAAAAACATGAATTTATTCAAGGAATTAATAACCCTTAAAACCATAAAGCCATGACAGCATTAAACGAACTGCGTTTGGCCGCTCTTATCAGATTACAACAACTTTGCGATACCCTCGTACTGCTCTTAACGCCCATTGAGGGCTATTCCGATCTAAAAATTGCACTCGACAAAGCCATTAAAAAAATCAAAAATGCCCGGGCCATAAACCAGGCCAGCATCAAGGACAAAGCCCAACTCAAAAAAGATGCCCTATCGGCAATGGTTACCATCGTCACCCATTTCCTCCAAATCGCACAGATTAAAGCCTTTAACGCAGGCACAACCAACCTTATGGCCGCACTCAATTTCTCCAAAAACTATCTCAATCGCGCTGACGATAATGAGGCAAATGTAAGGGCCGAAGAAATCAAAAACATCATCAAAGGCAACCTCAGCGTGCTAACCAACATACTCCCTGCCGACATCACCGAAATGGAAGAAGCCATTGCCTACTACATTCTTTTCGAATCCGCCCCCAAAGACGCCATCGACTATCGCAAAGTAAAAGGCACCGACCCCATCCCCAATTTGCTCCGTAAAGCCGAAATCCCCAGAGATTATATAGGCAAAATATTTTACTCTTCTTTGCCCGAATATGCTGATCAATATGAAAAGGCTATAAAAGTAGGCAAACCCACTAAAAAGCGCCACGTCTCGGCCATCATCAAATATCTCGACGCCGAAACTGGAGTGGTAATGCGAAAAGTAAAGACCACTTTCGCCCTGGGCAAAAAAAAACACACCAAACTCAGCACCAGAAAGGGCACCGCACGTTTCACAGCCCTCCCCAAAGGGAATTATTCACTCACTTCCGAACATAAAGGCTATCTCCCAGTCCTAAAAAACAATGTAGCCATTGCCGACAAGCACATCCTGAAGCTGACCATAACGCTGCAAAAAATTATCCTTCAAAGCTTCCTCCAGGTAAAGGTCTCAGAAAAAGAAACCGCCTCCCCACTCCATGACGTAAAACTCCTGATACCTGAAATCGGTCTTAGCATACCCACCAACGAAAACGGAATCGCCCAAAAACCCAACCTTCCTCCCGCCACCTATCAGGCCCTCCTCACCCTGCCCGGCTACCGCGACATCGACTTCACCTTCACTATCAATGCCCAACAAACCCTAAAACTTGAATTTATGATGGAAAAACTAGGATAGAAAAAAATTTGGTGAAGATAATTATACGATGATATAATTTGTCAGTAGGATTCCTACGGAAAAAATTATGCAGGCCTCTCCCTCAATTGCATCATTGCAT
>CAZNRQ010000089.1:4903-6972 GCA_964574845.1 uncultured Bacteroidales bacterium | reverse complement strand
ATTGCATAATTGTATAATTGTATAATTATATCATTAATTCTTCTTCACCCATTCAGGCGCCTCCGGTATCTTATCTGTTTTTATACTGTGCCAGATAAAGTAAATACCCAGTAAAACAAAAGGAATGCTCAGCCATTGACCCATATCTATAGACATACTCTTTTCGAAATCAACCTGTACTTCTTTCAGAAATTCGATAAGGAAACGGGCCGTAAACATGATCACCAGAAACAGGCCCACAAACAAACCCGGGCGTATGATGCCCTTATTCTTTTGATATAACACCCAAAGCAGTGCAGAGATAGAAAGGTAGGTAAACGCTTCGTACAACTGCGTGGGATGTCGTGGCAACAAACCTGCCGCATGGTCGCGAAGGAATATAAATCCCCAGGGCAGGCTGGTCACATGTCCGTATATTTCAGAATTCATCAGGTTGCCAAACCTAACGAAGGCCGCGGCAATGGGGATAACAATGGCCACGCGATCGAACAGCCACCACAGGTTCACTTTAAACTGACGCACATAAATGATCAGCGCAATCACAATGCCGATAGCGGCTCCGTGGCTGGCCAGTCCGCCTTCCCACACTTTGGGTATCTCGCTCAGATGTACTTTGTAATAGCTCCATTCGTAAAAAAACACATGCCCCAGGCGGGCTCCGAACAACACCGCCAGAAACACATAGAATGTCAGCCAGTCGAGCAGTTTAAACGAAACCTTCTCTTTTTTAAAGATCAAATACAACACCGTATAGGCAAAGAAAAAACCCAGGGCAAAGAGCACCCCGTACCACCGGATTTCGAAACTACCTATAGGCAATATAGGCGAGGGATTGAAAGTGATCTGCAATAGGTTCATAAGCGTTTATCTGGTAGTAAAAGTAATGGTATTTCCTTCCGCAACATGGTATTTATCCGTAAAGCCGGCATTCACCTCCACCACATACATGCCATCGCTGGCGGCCGGAATGGATTGTTCCGAAAAGGGCACGGTATTTTTTGCAATGGTGATGATCTTAAAATGGTCGTCGATAAAGATGATATCCAAGGGCATGATGGTATTCTTCATCCAAAAGCTCAGCGGCTGCATATTCTCAAATACAAACAGCATACCGCAACTGTCGGGCATGGTTTTGCGGAACATCAGCCCCTGGTTGCGTGCCGCTTCGTCTTTGGCAATCTCCATGCTTATGGTCTTCAGCTTTTTGGTTCCTGCCAAAAAAGTTAAATCACCGTCGTTGCGGAAAACAGGTTCCTGCATAGTCTGTTCTTTATTGTTCACCACCGGATTTACTTTGTGTATGCCTTTTTGGCTTCCTCTGATAAATACTCCCACAATAACAATTATAATTAGAGCCAGCAGGCCCAGAGCGATACCTTGTTTTTGTTTGTTCGACATCATAATCACTTCATATAATAAAATATCATGAACACAATAGCGTGCAAAAATGTAATGGCCAGAATACCCCTGCCTGTTTTGTCGGCTTTCAAACTTACCAAATAATAACGCAAGGCCAGCGCATTAGGCACAATACCCAATATCATTATGGTACTCATCTTGAAGATAGGCAAACCTGTGGCTGAATTGGGAAAGGTAATATTGATAAAATACAATACTCCGAAAACCACTGCCGGAAGCACCAATCCAATGACCATTCCTAGAAGGAATGAGTCTTTCTTTAAAAATTTAAACATCGAATTTCCATTTTTTAATAACAGGAATAGAGTCATGAGCCGTGAGGTCGTAATGCACCGGGACTATCGAAACATAGTTGTTCTTCAATGCCCACTCGTCGGTATCTTTGCCTTTGTCGAGGTTTTCGAACACACCCATCATCCAGTAATAATCGCGTCCGTGAGGGTCTTTGCGTTCGCTGAACTCTTCTTTCCAATAAGCATCAGCCTGTCGGCAAATCTTAACCCCTTTCAGTGCCACATCCGATTTTGTCGGAAAGTTCACATTCAGACATGTATTTTTAGGAAGTCCATTCTCCAGAATATTCTTGCAGATGCTTTTGATATAGGTCCCCGTATGGCTGAAGTCAGCGGTATAAGCATAATCGTTGAGCG
>CAZNRQ010000089.1:0-4893 GCA_964574845.1 uncultured Bacteroidales bacterium | reverse complement strand
CGCCTTCTATCACTGCCGACATGGTGCCCGAATAAATGATATTAACCGAAGCATTCGACCCGTGATTGATACCCGAAACCAGCAGGTCGGGTTTGCGGTGCAATACTTTATCCACTGCCAGCTTCACACAATCCACGGGCGTACCGTTGCAAAAATATTCTTTATAATTCTTCTCTGTCTTGATCTTTTGGAGTCGCAAAGGTGTACTCACTGTAATCGCATGTCCCATCCCCGACTGTGGTTTATCGGGCGCTACCACCACCACCTCACCTATCTCGCGCATCACCCCTATCAGGTAGCGTATGCCGGGAGCCGAAAAGCTATCGTCGTTGGTGATCAGTATTAAAGGTTTATTCATTCCCTGTTTTTGTACAAAATTAGTAATTTTGAGCCATATAGTTTTACATTGTTATTCCTTAAATTAAAACACCATGTCAGTAATTGTTGAGTTTTCTATGTTTCCAACGGATAAAGGCGACAGTGTGAGTTCGTATGTTGCCCGTATTGTAAAAATGTTGCAGGAAAGCGGAATCAGCTACCAGTTAACACCCATGGGCAGTATTTTCGAGGTGAACGAAATGCCCGATGCGCTAGCTGTCATCGCCAAAGCCTATCGCCAGCTTGAACTCGATTGCGGCCGCGTTTTCGCTACTGCGAAATTTGATATTCGCAAAGGCAAATCCAACCGCATGGAAAAAAAAATCAAAGCTGTCGAGGAAAAGATTGGGAAAGTGAATAAGTAGTTGGGTGTTAAAAGTTGGGAATTGGTAGGGGCGTATGGCATACGCCCTGATATTAGAAATTAATCATTATTCACAACATCCCCACAGGGATACATAGAACAGGAGTTCATAAATGGAACGTCCACAGTCAGGCCATCCAATAAATCCCTCAATTCAATTATATCATTGCATAATTTTATCATTGTATAATTCACAAATCTTAAATCTCAATTCTGAATTCTGCATCATCCTTCCACCCCCTCTTCCATTATCTTATCTCCTTCAATAACCCCTCCCGAAATGATGAATTTAATAGCATCCGTAGATGAAATGTCTAAAGGAGTAATGTTTTCGGCTGCAACCACAAACATATAGCCTGTAAACGTAAACGAAAAGGGGATATAAACAGCTATCTTTTTGCCGGGGATGCCAATCATGCCAAGTTCACGGCTGGTCACGAATCCCATCTGCTCTATACCTGATTCCTTATTCATCATCACCAGCACCGGCTCACTGAATTTCTTTTTCTTGCCCACAAAAGCCCCCAGCAAATCTTTGATAGAGTTGATAACGGTCTTCAACAAGTGCGCCTTATTGATGAGTTTATTGAAATAGGCAATAACCGGCCGGCCGATAAAAGTGGATGCCAACACACCGGTCAGGGTTACTACAAATAATACTATGATTATACCTAATCCGGGAATGTGAATGGGCACCAATTCATCTACAAACTTAAGAATCGCGTAGAGTATGTAAACGGTAATACCAATGGGTGCCAGTATAATGATTCCCTGCACAAAAAAGTTTAATAATTTGCCAAAAAAAGTTTTTGCTTTCATAACAGTGTTTTTTACAAATATAAGATAAGGATGGCAGCAGTCGGAAATATTTTCATTGTTTTATGGAAAATCATCCAAACCTTATCTAATAGCCCTAACTAATAATTCTAAGAGATCATGAAAAAGACAATTTTTACAGTACTGTTTTGTAGTATGCTGATTTCAGCTTTTGCGCAAGACCAAACCAAAACCATCAAATCAAAAATAAAAGAAGTCACCGTATTCTTCAACGGAGCACAGATCACACAAGGGGGTGATATCAGCATTCCTGCCGGACAAAGCACTATTGTCTTCGATAATCTTACGCAATACATCAATCCCCAAAGTATTCAGGTGAAAGGTGACGGTAATTTCAATATTCTTTCGGTGGTTCACCAGATCAACTACCTGAAAAGCCAGGAAAAGTCACCCGAAGCCATTCGAATAGAAGATTCCATTCAGGATCTTTCGAAAAAACTCAGCTATCAGCAGACCATACTCAGCGTTTATGTGCAGGAAGAAACCATGCTGCTTTCCAACAAAGCCATTGGCGGCGACCAAACCGGTGTTAAAGTGACAGAATTGAAAGAAGCCACCGAATATTTCAGGACCAGGCTTCTGGATATTAAAACCAACCAAATGAATATTCAGGACAAGATCAATGCGCTACAGAAACGTATCACTACACTAAACAATCAACTGGCGACTATTTCATCCAAGGTTACAGAACCCACAAGCGAGATATTGGTTTCGGTGAGTGCTGATGCTTTGGTAAGTGCAAAATTGTCGGTTAGCTATTATGTAAGCAATGCCGGATGGACACCTACCTATGATCTTCGCGCGGTTAACGTCAGCAGCCCTGTTGAACTGAACTTCCGCGCCAATGTGCATCAGAATACCGGTGCCGACTGGTCGCAGGTGAAACTGACTTTATCCACCGGCAATCCTTTGCAGAATGGTGTGAAACCACAACTGAACCCCTGGTACCTTACTTTAAGTTACCCTTATCGCGAACGTAATTTGGTTTATGATGCCGTTCCTGCAGCTTCAGGTAATACTGTTAGTCAGACGGAAGGCGTGGACAAGGTTTCCAAATATAAGGAAGAAGCGAAAAGTATTGCCGACTATACCGTGATGAACGAAACCCAAACCAACATAGAGTATGAAATAGGAATACCATACTCCATTCCAGCTGACGGTAAAAACTATATGGTAGAAATTCAGAAGAACACCCTGGATGCCCAATATGAGTATTACTGCGCTCCCAAAATGAACAACGATGTATTCTTAATTGCCAAAGTCAGCGGTTGGGATAAATACAACATCATTTCCGGCGAAATGAACCTTTTCTTCGAAGGCACTTACGTAGGCAAATCATACATCGATACCCATGTTACCACCGACACTTTGGATCTGTCGTTGGGTATTGATAAAAACATTTCTGTAAAGCGAGAGAAACTGGTCGATTTCTCCAGTGTGAAAATACTCGGACTGAACAAAAAGGAAACCTTTGCTTATAGCATTAGTGTGAGAAACAAAAAGAAACAAGCTATTGATATTTTGATAGAAGATCAGTTGCCCATCTCGTCCGATAAAGATATTGAAGTGGAAGCCCTGGAAATATCCAATGCCAATTACGATAAGGATTATGGCAAATGTTCATGGAAATTCCAGTTGAAGCCGGCTGAATCGAAGATTCTGAAACTTTCGTACTCGGTGAAATATCCCAAAGATAAAGTAATTAATTTGTATTAATCGGTTGATGTAAGTTTATAGTTGAAGATACTCTAATAAAGCATCAAAAATCAACAAACAAATAACAAATAAGCTCCAAGTTCTTAAATACAAAAAACCAAACATCGGCCACCAAGTTTGGAATTTATAAAATTGAATCTTTGGAATTTATTTGTTATTTGCTATTTGTCCTTTGTTATTTGAAAATTATTTGAGGAAAAGGCATGCATCTCCATAACTGAGAAACCTGTAATCGGTGAGGAGTGCATGCTGATATACCTCTTTCCATTTATTTCCCAAATAAGCTGATATAAGAAGCAGCAAGGTGCTTTTAGGTTGATGAAAATTGGTGATCATCCCGGTAACGATGCGGAAATTGTATCCGGGAATGATTATCAATGAAGTTTTGAAATACAATTGTTGCAATTTGTTTTCCTCGAGGTAGCTCATCAGGGCCTTAAGTACCTCCATCTTATCCGTCGTTTTCCAATCGGTTTTGTAAGCATCCCATTGATCAATAGCTTCGGGCATGGTTCCTGAAGAAAGGTATTTAACCCCCAACCAAAAGAGGCTCTCAACAGTTCGCACCGAGGTGGTTCCTACGGCAATAATATCATGATCGGCCTTCAGCAGTTGAAGCAGGAGTTTTTTATTAATGATGACCTGCTCGGCATGCATCACATGGTCCTGGATATCGGAAGCTGAAACCGGCTTGAAAGTCCCTGCGCCCACATGAAGTGTGAGATGGGCCGTCGTAATATTCTTTTTAGCGAGCTGCCTGAAAACTTTTTTCGTAAAGTGAAGACCCGCCGTGGGTGCTGCTACCGAACCATCGTTCAGTGCAAAGACTGTCTGATAACGTTCCATATCTTCTTCTTCCACTTCGCGCTGAATATAGGGTGGCAGCGGAACTTTACCGGCTGTTTCAATGAGTTCGGCAAAGGTAAGGTCTGACAGATTCCATGAAAATTTAATCATAAAGGTCCCATCGTTATTGCGCTGCAACATTTCGGCCGAGATACGACAGATGGTTTTACCAAATATCATTTCGAAACTCAGTTCGTCTGCTTTCCATTTTTTTGCATTGCCCACCATACAATTCCACACGCAACTTTCTTTTTGCTGCATAGCCAACTGAATATCGCGCACAGGGGCTTCCGGTTCGAGACAAAATATCTCTATGGCAGCACCTGTCGATTTGTGGAACAATAGCCTGGCATGGATCACACGGGTATCATTCAATAATAATAGGGAAGAGGCTGGCAAAAACTTGTGAATTTCGGAAAAACTGTAGTCGGATATGAGGCCATCTTTACAAACCAATAGTTTCGAAACGTCACGCTCACTCAAGGGATGAATGGCGATCTTATTTGCGGGTAAAGGATAATCGAAGTCGGAGATATTTATGGGGGGCAATTGTATCATGCTCTTGAAATATCGGCAAAAATACTTATAGCGCCGACAAAATGCAAATTTCAGGGGAAACAATATCTTATCGGGCAATAATCAAAATATAATCGGACATTTTTCATTATATTTGTTTCTGGTTTTCTTTGTTCTGATATTTGTTCATTAAATCTATAAACATGCCGAAATCAAAAGTCCTACTGTTATTATTC
>CAZNRQ010000088.1:0-9487 GCA_964574845.1 uncultured Bacteroidales bacterium | reverse complement strand
GTTTATTATTTCATCCGATATAAGCAAAATATCAATTACCTTAAAAACTGCTTCGAAATACTTGATTTGCTCAGTAGTAATTTTATGATACCCCAATATTTCAAGTTTTGAAACTATAGAACACGCAACATCTGATTTCTTGATGATTTCCCTAAGGTACTTATGCTGTTCGGTGGCAGAGTAGATAATAATATTGCTGTCTAATAAAATCATATACCCTCAAAATTTAGGTTTCTGTCGGCTCTGGTGGTTCTTTGCCATTCATTTATATCACCAAAGGTGGAAACATCGGCACCTTCATCAATAATATGATAATACTTCTGTAAGTCCGCTGGTTTTGATTTTGAAGACTCAGAAAAAATAAATCTTTTTATACCAAGCTTTTCCGCTATTGAAATCAAAAGATTCAGTTCTTTGCGATTTTCTATTTCAAAGGTTATACGGTCCATAATCTTTCCTTTTTAATAAGGTAAAATTACAAATTAATTTTGAATCTACAGTTTACATTCAATTTTCTATATAAATCAGTTCAATTATCGAATGAGCCAATTAAATAAGAAATTATTGAGCCCTATCGTACAATCACCAGCTTTTTCGTGACCTTATATCTGCCGGTCTCGAGACAAATAAAATAAATACCGTCTGCCAATTCATCTTCTCCACTCAGGATGAACTCATGAGAGCCTTGTTCCTGATTGCCGCTGTAAATATGCTTCAGAAGCCGTCCGGTAATGTCGTACAGCGACAAACTGATTTCGGAACTTTTGTTCAGTCCAAACTTAATTACCGCATTTCCCTGCGAAGGATTGGGATACACTTCATAACTGTCAATCACAGGCAGTCCGGATTCCTCAATTCCCGAGGGGGTATAGCCTATCCTGAACCTGATGTTGTAGTTGATGGGGTCGTACATATCGTTGGGGATATCTACCTCAATATGCAGAATGTTCTTTCCGTCGAATTGCTCCACCGCATGTATCACCATGTTGTAAGGAGCAGAAGAATCCACCACATGAAAGCTGTTTATCCCTCCGCAAAAAGACGGCAGTTCCACCGGGATATAGATGCGCGTTTTGCCAAAATGGAACTTATCCCAAACGGGATAATAAGCCACCGAAGCATCGGGTTTCCTGTAGGTAAGAAAAATATCAAAACTGCTGGGTTTGATAGAATCAATGACGGTTTTGGTGATGTTCAGCGAATCCGAATGATCGAATTTGTAAGGGTTATACATAGGATCGCCGAAATAGATGCGGTTGGCTTTTCCGCCCAGCATGCCCGCAGCACCAGACCAATCGGCTGGATTAAATGTTCCGGAGGATAAAATATCATAATCGTAAATGGAGCCCCCGGCATGATAGATCTTCAGGTTGGGACGATTGCCCAGGCAGCCCATCACCACCCCGTCTATGGTTCGTTTCTGCACATCGCCCAAAGGCTCGTTATAAAGAAAAGCATTGTACACTTCTTCGCCCTGATCGTTGGCATTGTTGGCACCACAGGGAGCAAAATACCCGGTGATACCTGTCTTGAGAATCGAAAGGCAGAAACTGAAGGTGTCGCTCATGGTGTAGAACTTTATCAATCCCTGGGTATCACCAAAAGTGGCTTCAATATCGCTTTCCACCATCACCTTTTTGGGTTCGCCCGAATGGCAGGCCCCGTTAAATGCCACAGCAGGGTAAAGATTCAATGCCCCTATATTATAACTTGTGAGGCCGACCCGGGCATAGGCAGGATTCTCTATTTTGGTGCTGTCGTAGAGCCAGGGCGGAGGATTGGTGGTGTAGTTCCCGTTTCTGAAAAGCCACAACATATGGGGGTCGCCGTTGTAGCCTATATCGAGTAGTTTATTGTCGAGCATATAGGAGGTATTGGCCTGAAAGAAATTGATGCCGGTGGCCGAATCATTGGTTTCCATGTAAATGCTGTTGGCCACGGGAGGGTTGAGGTATTTCAGGAAATTACCCTCCCCGGGATATACAAAATTGAGAGAAGAAGCCGCATAACCGCCAATGTTTAGAGGATAGTTCTGAATGGCATGGGTTTCGGCATAAATGATCTTGTTCACAAAGTTGAGCGCATCCTGGGCGGTGGCCCCGGTGATATATCCATAAGAGAAATCACTGAAGGGATCGCTGTCGAGGTTGGTGCTCATGACCAGGAATTTTCTCACAAAATTGATGTCAAGCTGGATGGGCTTCAGCACCACGGCCACATAGCGGGGTGCCAGGCTGACCAGTGTGGGTATCAGATCCGATATGGAATCGGGACTGAAGTGAATCACCTGCGCACCGCGATAGGTGCTCAGCGCCTGCACCGCCTGATAATAAGGATCGGAAGGGGTGACCGTGGTAAGAATGACATAAGTGCTGCTTTTTTGCCCGTAGCTGAACACAGAACCAAGCAAAGCACACACAAAAAGGAAAGCGTAGATCATTTTCTTCATAATGGACCTCCTGAATTGATTTGTTAGAAAAGAATTGAAAAACCACTGCAATTTACAAAAAAAATGCAATGATGGATAGGCGATCAGCGATTTAACAAAAAAATTCCGCTGGCGGGGAATTGTATTCCCCGTCCCCGTTCGGCGGAGGTTCCAACCTCCGTCGTCGCGATCCTTTCAGGCTCCGCCTGAATCATTATAATCAATAATCAATTGAATCAGCGGTTCAGACATTTTCATTCCTTCACAAACTTCCTCACCACACTTCCTTTCTTTGTAGTAAGTTTTATAAAATACAAGCCATTTGCAAGACTGCTGATATCTATTGTTTGGCTGTTGAGTGTTTTGTTGAGCAATAGTTTGCCGTTTATATCATAGACCTCTTTTGTGGCGTATGCTTCTAATCCATCAACACTAAGGGTATTGGTGGCAGGATTAGGATAAATTGCTATCAATTCTTCTTGAAGCTCATTCGGTTCAATTCCTGTCATATTCCCACATGTATCCACATAACTTCCGCCTGTCCATTTTGCTACAAAATAGATAGAATCTTCATCTATAACATTGAACCCTCCCCCTATAAAAAGATTATCGTTATAGACACCTAAACTATTAATAACATCATTAAATGTGCTTCCAAATCCACACCATTTTGAACCATCCCACCTTGCAATATATTTTGCTGGAATTCCGCTTGCATAAATAAAGCCACCTGCCGCATATAAATCATCATGATAAACTATTAAATCCTTTATAAAGCAAGAAAATCCATTTACCCCTGACATACCATTATTCATATCGCTCCAATTAATACCATCCCATTTTTGAATATTGTTGCCTATATTTCCTTCTGATTTAATAAATGAACCTGCGACATAAAGTTCATTTTTATAGACTTCCAATTTATTTACTCCCCAGCCTTTATGTATTCCACCTCCGACGGATTTCCAACAAGAACCATCGTAACGAATAATATTTTGAATTGTATCATTTGGATAGGCAGCACTATTGAAAATGCCGCCGACATATATCTCTCCTTGATAAAAAGCAATTGTTGAAAAATGATTGACATCAATGCCATCAATAAGTGGTAAATTATGAACTGCCGACCAATTTACACCATCATATTTTGCGAGGCTATTGGCAGGTACTCCATCAATACTATCAAAACAACCAACTAAATAAAGTTCATTATCGTAAACCGCTAAACTATTTCCATTAGCTTGTGAACCATTTGTAAATCGAAGGCCATTTCCAAAACCCGTCCAGCTATTTCCATCCCATTTTGCAATACCATTAACAGTTATATTATCTGCACGATTAAATCCTCCAGTCGCGTACAACTCATTTTTATACTTTACTATTGATAAAACATGATTAGGAAAACAACCCGGACAAAGTACAGTCGTACAGTCCCAGTCCATACCACATCCCAATGGATAATAATTCTGACCATCCCATTTTGCAATACCGGGTATTGTATCTCCCCCAGAAATTTTAAAAGTACCACCTATATATAAAGCGTGCTGGTTAGTGTCTTCAAAAAAACAATAAACTTGACAATCAAGCCCTGTTCCTAATGATTGCCAGTTTTGGGCATTGAGGCTAGCAATTGAAGAAACGAGAAATAACCAATATACTAGTATGGTACTTTTAATTTTAAACATAATCGACTTTCTAAAAAATAATAATCTTCTTTAAATTCATTTCATTAAAACCACTTAATTTAATAAAATAAATCCCTTTCGATAAATCGTCAATTTTTATTTTCTCTAATAGAGTTCTATTTCGTATTAAAACTTCCTTTGAGTAAATCAATTGACCAATTGAATTATAAATGTCAATTACTAAACTATTGTCACTTACATTGTTTGCAGAAATCGTAAAATTTCCATCATTTGGATTAGGATAAACAAAAAGATTATCATTTTGTTTCATTATTTCATTTACAGGTAATGATGTATTATTAAGTCCGAATTGCGCTATAAATCCATCATTATAACCATTAACTGCAGCATTTTGATCCTGATAATAAGCTAATGGATAATTATTATGATCTACAAAAACTGGAAATTCTACGAAACTTCTTGTTTGACCGGCAATATATAATTTATTTTGACCGAAAGCTGAGATTCCCCACCCAATGTCATCTGAAACGCCACCACCATAAACTTCACCTCCAAAATAGGTAGACCATAAAAAGTCTTTATTATTATTAAATCCTAAAACAAATGCATCTGAATGTATACCCGCTGGGTTCACATTTTCCAGATCAGTTTGTATATATCCATTTGTAAAACTAGTTAATGGTTCGTCTTTTGAAGCACTATTTGTTTTACCAGTAACAAATATGTTCCCATTAGCATTTGCACATATTTTATTGCATTCATCAGTCCCATTACCTCCAAAATATGTAGACCATTGAATATTCCCATCTGTTGCAAAAGATGCAATAAAGCCTTCACTATTGTTTCCTTTCACAACACGATTTAAAGAATTAGAATTATTGTTATCTACTATTGGGAAACTGCCACTATCACTACTTGTGGTTCCCGTGATTAATACATAACCATTCGATAAGCATATTCCATTACCATAATCTGAATCTGTTCCTCCAAAGAATGTACCCCATTTTATTTCATGACAAAAGTTAAATTTCGCAATAAAAGCATCGAATGAACCACCGTTAAAACTATGAGAATAGTGCCAGTTGTTTTCATTTTCCATATTAAACATCGAAGTATTTGTGCCAGATGTAAAGCCAGTAATAAAAAGATCCTTATTCGTAGTTAGGGCAATGTCTTTAACTACTGTCCCGTCATTACCAAATAGGGTTGACCAAACAAGATCATAAGTAGTATTGTCAAATTGTGCAATAAATCCCATGCTATGGTTATAATCAGTTTGTTGGTGTACTAAACAAAATGGATATCCTCCCCCTGCTAATGGAAAATTACTAATGCGTTCACCCTTTCCTCCAATATAAATATTATTGTCAACATCATGATCTATGGTCCATCCAATAAATCGTGCAGCACCGTTATCATCACCATAAACGGTTGCCCAAGTGCGATTACCATCCACCTGATTTAATCTTACAACAAAAGCGTAATCAGGCCCCGCGATTGGTTCATGATAATATTCATTCGCAGTATGCTGAACGGGGAATGAATTTGTTGTAAAACCAGTGTTAGCACTTGTATAGCCTGTAAAAAAAACATTTCCTTTCGTATCGGCTGTTATACTTAAACCTCCATCACCTCCATTACCTCCATAATATGTTGACCATATTGGTGTTCCATACGGATGAAATGCTAAGACAAATGCTGTTCCAGTTCCTAAATTTGTCCCATAAGTTGTACCACTAATTGGAAATACAGTACTCCAAGCTAACCCTGTTGCGTATACATTTCCTGAATTATCATTAGTAACATCATAGATATAGTCGTCTTCACTTCCACCTATATATGTACTCCATTCCAAATTCCCATTAGTTGTTAATGTCTGAGTATTTTGCCCCCCATCAACCTGTATTACCAATGCCTTTGTATTATCATACGCCCCAATATTAAACTTATACAAATTACTTGCCCCATTCGTCTGCCAGTCGGCTGTCCAGCCCGTTATTTGGATAATTTGGTTTGAACTGTTTAGCTGATAAACAGTAGGTCTTTTAAATTTTATACTTCCAATGTTGCCATTAATAGTCAATTCATTTGTCGAACCGTTCAGATTAAATGATGTGGCTCCTGTAAACTCCAGATTAATATTTGCTGGATTCCCTCCTGGCTTTATCACATAATAATACTTTATCCCATTTTGATTGCTGCTATAAATCAAATCAATATTTGCATAAAGATCGGTTGTAACAAGCCTGTTATTAGCTCTAACCTGAGTTATGCCTTTAGGACAATGTCCTAAAAAATAGTTCAGATAATCAGTTCTCTCATTTAATGAAAACGTTCTTGCATCTGGATTGCATTTTGAAAAATTCACATCAATTCTTTGGAGGGTATCAGCTGTGCTAGCCGAAGTGTCAACTTTTGCAAAAACAAAGCTATGACTATAATCTTTAATAAAAAATGCAGGGGATGAATTATTGGTATAATATTTTATTTCAGGAGCAAGCGAATCATTTGTTTTGATCAATTGTCCCCTGTTTTCGTAATAGCCAAAACTATTTTGAGGTTCTTCCCCGTTATAATCTGTAGGTACAATTATTTGTTTTTCCAGGTATTTTACGGTTAAATACTCATAGGTTCCCGATGATGTTTCACTTTGCCCGGCAACAACCACTCCTGTATTATTAGCCGAAACATTAAATGCCTTATCATTCAAATGAGCACTGCCATCTGTTTGTATTTTCCAGATTTCTGAACCACTCGGATTGTATTTTATGGTGATATAATTTGCCTGATCAATATCGGTAGAGGTATAACCTGTCACGTAAACATTGCCATAAGCATCCAACGCCATTCCTTTAGCTTCATCATTCCCGTTCAATGAGTCATTATAACTCATTTCCCATTGCAAGGTTCCGCTACTGTTATATTTCAGGGTTTTTATGTTCTTACCTTGTGTAGTGGTGGTCACATATCCACTCACATAAACATTCCCTGCAGAATCCACCTCAATGGCATTGGCAATGTCATCCAAACTATCAGCAGTATTATAGGTTCTTTCCCAGGAAATGTTTAGTGAAGAATTGAGTTTAACAACATCGAAATTGTTATTTTGTGTTCCGTTATAAACCGAACCTGCAATATAAATATTGCCTGATGCATCCTGAACCATATCATTAACCTGGTTGATTCCAGTATTATTATTTGTCGAACCGACACTCGAAGATGTTATAGCTCCTGAAGTAGTGTTAAAATTAACCGTGCAATATTTAAAAGTGGTTGTATTGGTTTGTGTACATCCTGTTGCCGTAGCAGTAGTTCCGTTTAATGTAATTCTAACCCCGGCATCGTTCAGGTTAGTAGTATAATTATATTGTGTTGCCCATTGAAACGCTCCGGTAAAATTATAACAGATTGTAATCAGGTTCGAAAACGAACTGGTATCGGTAACATAACCTGTAACGTAAGTTCTGCCACTGGCATCTCCCGTCAGGTCCATTCCTGCGTCTCCGCCACTGGCCGGACCATTATAAGTATTTAACCATTTCTGTGTACCGCTGCTGTTATAACGAATAGAAATAATATCAACACTATTAGCCGTTTTAGTAGTACCCGTTATAAATACATTGCCATTGGCATCAATATATATGGCCGTTCCAATATCATCGCCATATCCACCATCATATTGATTTTTCCACTGCAATGCTCCCTTACCATTAACTTTCGAAACTAAAATATCATAATTCCCGGAGGCATTTAGTGTCGCTCCCACTAAATAAGTGTTTCCGCTAGCATCGGTTTTCATTTTATTTTTATAAAAATAATTCTGAGTTCCCGCATTTGTGGTCCAATCCTGAAATATCATTGGTACACTCTGAGCCATAACCATTACAGTTGATACTGTAAAGATAAAGAAAAATAGAAGTTTTTTCATGATTCCTTGATTTTAATTAATAGTAAAAGATTTAAGAATAAATTTATTTTCTAAAGATACAACATCTCACTGATAAATGTCAATACCCCCGTCTAAGTAAAAATACGTAGGTTTTTTTATAACATTATTAAACAGTGCTTTAAAAATCAAATTGTTAATAACTAATTCATATTGTTGATATTTATTGGCAATTAAGCACATTAGAGTTTGATAAAAACAAAAAAGCTCCAGCTCGCGGGGAAATTCTTTCCCCGTGTTAGTAAATTATTATCATCCTAATCATTTAATCAAATAAATCAGCGCCTGCCTGCCGCTAGGCAGGGTTCAGACAAAAAAAAGGCTTGCAACATCCGCAAGCCTTTCTTCATAAAATGCCTAAAGCCTAAAAGTCTATTCATCCAGTATATCTATCGCCACCTGCGCATCCACACTACCATCTTCATTCGCAAAAAACATATAAATTTTACCTTCTCCAATAAGGTCCGAACCTTTCTCTTCAACTTCGGCTCCAATTTCCAGTATCTTGGCATCGGCAGGTATACTTAATGGTAGATCAGCCGAAGCGCTATTCCAGTATTTCAGTTTTCCTCCTGCCATATGTGTGATAAGGTAGGTAAGGTCAGCCTTAATCTCAAAATCTATCTTCACAATCGTACCATGGGGTACATCCTTAATATACTCATCCTCCACGGGAGTGTCAGGTGTTGTATCTTCAGGTTCATCTCCCGGCTCAGTCTTTTTATGTTCTCCCTTCAAAATAATATTCCTTGCACGGAACCATTTATCATAAAACGTAAAATTGTCTGTCTTAAAACGTTCCATCAGTTTATCCAGCTTCTTCAAATCCACATAAGAAGCCTTCACCAGCATTTGAATTTCAACCCTTGCAGTAGCTCCATCGGTTATCACCTGCCTCGGCTTGGGTATATGTGCCCTGTAAGCATCAACTGCATCCGACAGATCGTCAATATCCTGTTGCTTGATAATATAATCTGTTCCCATGGCTGCAATATGGGCATTCGCCAATCCCACAATCAGGTCACAGGCATCTGCTTTCTCCTGATCGCTTCCATGCTTCAAACCCCAACGCGTAACGTTTGTATTTGTTTTCAATTCATTATTATTTGTATCGTCTGCATAAGAAAAAACCGAAGCAGCCACAACCAAAGTCTTGTTTACCATGTCTTCCAGTCTGAATTTTTTATCGGTCGAAACTCCGGTGCTTTTCAAGCCCGTACCAACACACTTAATAATAATTTTTTGTCGGTTTGCTTCCAGTCTGTCATTCGCTTTTACAAAAGGTGGCAATAATAACCAATCATTTTTAAAAGCCTGAAGGGTTGCCAAACACTGCACAAGTGCTTCAATTCTGGCGTCTGTTCTTTTGTCCATGATAAATCTTTTTAGGTTTACTGATTTTTGTCAATGCGAAGATACAACAAAAAAATCCAAAAGCAAGTTTTTTTTCACATTTTTTTGTTAATT
>CAZNRQ010000087.1:1270-9509 GCA_964574845.1 uncultured Bacteroidales bacterium | reverse complement strand
ATTTCTTACCATGCCCACACAGGAAGCCGAAGGAGCCACAATATACCGGTTGCCCGAAAAATCGTTGATGAACTTTTCGCCCATGGCTTTTGCTACGTTCCAGAAACCGCTGTTGAAAGCCATCTGCCCGCAACAGGTTTGTTCGGTATTATAATTCACAGCCACATCGAGTTTCTCGAAGATCTTAACCATATTCATTCCTATCTGCGGATATACCTGGTCGACAAAACATGGGATAAACAAATCGACAATCATATATAATATTTACAAAATCAGAGCAAATGTAGAAATAAAATCAAAGTTTTTAGTATTTTTGGTTACTTTTTATAAACAGACTTATGCCCTTCAGGTATTTTATCAGGCTAGCTTTCGACGGAACCCAGTATCATGGCTGGCAGCTTCAGGATAATGCAAATACTGTACAGGAAGAGATCACCAAAGCTTTGTCGGTTATTTTAAAAAACAGAACTGAACTTTTGGGTTGTGGACGAACCGACACAGGGGTTCATGCCAGTGAATTCTTTGCTCATTTCGACTGCGAAACCGATTTGGGAAATACAGAAAAGCTCACCTATCAGCTGAACTCACTCTTACCTGACGACATTTTTGTGTTCTTTATTAAAAAAGTAAAGGAGGATCTGCATGCGAGGTTTACTGCCACCCGTCGTACCTATAAGTATTTTATCAATCGCCACAACAATCCTTTCAACAAATCATTTGAACATGTGATCCATAGAGATTTTGATCTGGAAGCCATGAACACGGCCTGCAAGGTGCTAATGAAATATACTGACTTTTCCTGCTTTTCGAAATCGCATACCCAAGTGAATAATAACAATTGCAAGATTTACGAAGCTTATTGGGTGCAGGCTGGCAGTCAAATAATATTTACCATCACAGCCAACCGTTTTCTGCGCAACATGGTTAGGGCCATTGTGGGGACCTTGCTTGAAATAGGCTCAGAAAAGATTGGTCTGACTGAATTCAGAAAGATCATTGAAAAAGGAAACCGCTCCGATGCCGGAGTATCTGTTCCCGCCAAGGGATTGTTCCTCCATAAGGTGACATATCCTGACGGAAGTTTCTAATAGATAAATCAGACGGTTATCAATGCTTACTCGCAAACTATTTCTCAGTCTTACACTCACTGCTGTCAATCTTTTATTGATATCAAAACCTATATACAGCCAGTTCAGCATTCCATTTTTTGGCAATCATGAATTGATTAGCGGATATGAATCTTCTATTGAGGGGGAAGTCTTGCCCTATTTTTCATCTTGCCCAGATTTCGCCAAAGAGGCACTACTGACCCGATGCACCGACGGAAAAAAGACTATTAGCTGGCAAACAGGTGCCATTCCACAAAAGGCACAAGATGGTTATTACTACTTCTATTGGCTATCAGGACATTCCAGCGGCACCAGCGGAGCCAATAGGAACTTTGACCTAATGATCAACGGCACAAAAGTCCTTAGCTTCAAAACTCCTGCAAAGAAGATTTCCCCATTTGTCTGGACCTTTGCAGGAAAAGATTCAGTATCTGTTGTATTCGAGGCTACTGCTACCGATATCCATAAAGATGTTTTTGGCAACATGTACCTCAGGGTTCCAGAAAAGATGATTGTTGTCGGTAAGCCTTTAAACCTCTCCATTACCGGACATGCAGAAAACAGTAACGATTGGTTCATGGTATTCCGTTATTCCTTTTCCGAAAAATTCAGGATAAACGCATCTCCTTTATTAATAAACACAGAAACCGGAGTCAAGCAACTACTTCAGGTTTACATTGACCATATCACCCCCGACCAAAAGAATCTTCAGATCGTTGTGAATTCATTAGTCAGAGACATTCAGCTTACTTATGGTTATAACTATTTAGAGATTCCTGTAGATACAGTTTCGAAACCAACCATTCTTAATATTACCCTGAAATCAGCTAAGCAAATCATTCGACAGGAAAAGCTGGTTCAATATCCGGTGCATCGCAGAGAGGTTGACATCATTCATCACAGTCATAACGATGTCGGCTATTCCCATGTTCAGGAAGATGTGATCAAAATTCAGCAGCAAAACATCATGGATGCACTCGAGATGATAGATAAAACTGCCTCCTACCCAAAAGAAAGCCGCTTCAAATGGAATGAAGAAACCCTCTGGCCTGTGGAGTATTTCTTTAAACATGCATCTGAGTCTGATAAAAAACGTTTCATAAAGGCTGTGATGAATAAGAACATTACGCTTTCAGGATTTTATGTGGGTGTCATGACCGGACTTTGTTCTGCTAAGGAATTGGGGTGGATTACAGAATATGCTGCTAAGCTCAAAAAGACATATTCATTTCCTATTCAAACTGCCATGTTCTCTGATATTCCGGGCTTAAGCTGGAGCATTACGGATGTAATGGTAAAAGATGGATTAAAGTATCTTTCCAATGGTCCTAACTTTATGGAAAACTTTCCTGACAGAGGAGATCGCATAGGCTCAACATTACGAGCTCAGGGAGATAAACCGTTTTATTGGAGAACTACTGACGGCAAAGGAAAGATACTGGTGTGGACGGCAGGAAGAGGCTATAGTGCTTTTCATCAAATACCTGCAGACAATATGGCCGCAAAAATAAAAGAGAAACTGGTAGCTTACCTCAACGAACTGGATACCATTGCCTATCCTTACGATATGATCCAATTGAGATATACCATTACCGGACATGCAGAAAACAGTAACGATTGGTTCATGGTATTCCGTTATTCCTTTTCCGAAAAATTCAGGATAAACGCATCTCCTTTATTAATAAACACAGAAACCGGAGTCAAGCAACTACTTCAGGTTTACATTGACCATATCACCCCCGACCAAAAGAATCTTCAGATCGTTGTGAATTCATTAGTCAGAGACATTCAGCTTACTTATGGTTATAACTATTTAGAGATTCCTGTAGATACAGTTTCGAAACCAACCATTCTTAATATTACCCTGAAATCAGCTAAGCAAATCATTCGACAGGAAAAGCTGGTTCAATATCCGGTGCATCGCAGAGAGGTTGACATCATTCATCACAGTCATAACGATGTCGGCTATTCCCATGTTCAGGAAGATGTGATCAAAATTCAGCAGCAAAACATCATGGATGCACTCGAGATGATAGATAAAACTGCCTCCTACCCAAAAGAAAGCCGCTTCAAATGGAATGAAGAAACCCTCTGGCCTGTGGAGTATTTCTTTAAACATGCATCTGAGTCTGATAAAAAACGTTTCATAAAGGCTGTGATGAATAAGAACATTACGCTTTCAGGATTTTATGTGGGTGTCATGACCGGACTTTGTTCTGCTAAGGAATTGGGGTGGATTACAGAATATGCTGCTAAGCTCAAAAAGACATATTCATTTCCTATTCAAACTGCCATGTTCTCTGATATTCCGGGCTTAAGCTGGAGCATTACGGATGTAATGGTAAAAGATGGATTAAAGTATCTTTCCAATGGTCCTAACTTTATGGAAAACTTTCCTGACAGAGGAGATCGCATAGGCTCAACATTACGAGCTCAGGGAGATAAACCGTTTTATTGGAGAACTACTGACGGCAAAGGAAAGATACTGGTGTGGACGGCAGGAAGAGGCTATAGTGCTTTTCATCAAATACCTGCAGACAATATGGCCGCAAAAATAAAAGAGAAACTGGTAGCTTACCTCAACGAACTGGATACCATTGCCTATCCTTACGATATGATCCAATTGAGATATACCATTAAATCGGACAACGGCCCTGTTGATAAAAACCTGAGTGACTTTGTGAGGGATTGGAACACCCAATATGTTTCGCCCAAATTGGTGATTGCCGGCGTAAATGATATGATGCAGAGGTTTGAAAAGAAGTATGGTGATAAACTTCCAGAATATTCCGGAGATTTCACACCTTATTGGGAAGATGGAGCCTATTCTACCGCTGCCGAAGAAGGTGAAACCCGAATCTTAAGCGATTACATCATTCAACTGGAGAGAATCCAGGGATCAACCCAGGACAGAATTGCAGACCCGGAATGGTATTATGAAGCCCGAAAGAATATTGTGATGTTTCATGAACACACCTGGGGTGCCTGGAACAGTATATCTTCACCCGACGATGCTTTTGCCATCAATCAATGGAACTACAAGAAAGCTTTTATTGATACTGCTAAATTATATGTGGATAAAATAGAATCAGTTCTCTTCCCCAGGAGTAAGAGCCCTAACAAACTCATTATTTACAACACATTCCCATACGTTAGAAGCGGGTATGTAGAAACACAACTTCCGGAAAATCTGAAAGGAAATATATTGATCGATGAGAATGGAAATGCCAGCTCATTCCAAAAACTGAACAACGGCAATATTTGCTTTATTGCTGACCATATTCCGGCCAACAGCCATAAAACCTATAGTGTTGCATTCAGAGATACTGTTACTGATTACAAAGAGAATAAACTGCCATTCGAAATCGACAGTACAACCGGAGCCATCAAAAGCTATTCGTTTCATGGGAAGGAATTTGTCAGCAATCTAAAGTACCAGGGATTAAATCAGGCCTTATACATTAATGGTTTGGATCCAACTAATGCATCCACTTCCAGGGTACAAAAAATTAGTGTATCAGAAAATGGTTGTGTAAATCTTACCATAAAGGTAGAATGCAATATGGAAGGTTCTAAGAAGCTCACCTATTTTTATGAAGTATTCCCCGGATTGGATTATATCAGAATAACCACTGAGGTTGATAAAAAAGCTGTAAGAAGCAAAGAGGCCATGCATATTGCCTATCCTTTTGACATTTCTAACCCTGTAAACCGTGTGGGAATATCAGACACTTTTTTCATTCCCGGCATAGGGCAGATACCTGGCGCTAACAAAGATTTCTATTCAGTACAAAGATGGATAGATGTTAGCGGGCCAGATTATGGTGTCACATTGAGTTCGCCTCAAATCGCATTATTTGAAATAGGCGTCATGACCGACGAAAGACCATTAAACCATGGTTTCAGGTCATGGAAAGAAGAAGCCAGCCCTTCGGCTACCTTTTTTCTATATGCTCTGAACAACTATTGGAATACTAATTTCAAAGCAGATCAGAGCGGCACAATTCGTTTCGATTGTTACCTACAATTTCATAATAATTTTGATGCCGGCAAAGCTGAAAAATTTGGAGAAGAAATGCACAACCCATTTGTTAGTTATTGGAAATAGATGCCAGGCAATCTAAAATCAGAAGAAATTAAAATATTTCTTGCGTTATAACCGATTTGCACTTATATTTGTCGATAATTTACTACTAACCAACCAAAATCCTAAATTATGAAGAAAATTCTATTCTCTTTTGCAGCATTGCTATGTGTTGCAATGATTTCAAATGCCCAAACCTGGACACAGCAGAACACAGCTTTTCCCGGCACTTCTATTGGTGTCGATGAAATTAGTGTTGTAAATAACAACATTGTTTGGGTGAAAGGTTTTAACGGAAGCGGAACCGGTGCGAAGATCAGAGCATTTTCGAAAACCACTAATGGAGGTACCACTTGGACGGCAGGCACCATTGGCCTTACAGGAACAATTATGCCAAACAACTTTGCCACCAGCAATGGAACCAGAGCTTTTGTGGTTTGCTTGGATACTGTTTCCAGCGCTGCCTCTTTTTGGGGTACATCCAATGGTGGAACAACATGGGCTCCTGTTACCGGTATCTTAAACTCAACTTCGTCATTTGCTGACGGCGTAGAATTCTGGAGTCAAACACAAGGCTTTTGCTATGGCGACCCTGTTGGCACCCCGGCTGCTTTTGAAATCTATACCACTTCAGATGGTGGTGCGACATGGACTCCTGCCGTGACTTCGGTTGCACCATCACCGGCAACGGAGTATGGCTATAACGGAGCTGAATGTTCTTGTGTGGTTCCTGGAACCGGTGTCGGATTCATATTCTCTGACCACGGTCGTGTGCTGAGAACAACAGATTATGGTGTACATTGGGCAGTAACTCCCACAGCACCGTTTACCAGTTCTGTGTATAACAGCAATAAAATTTATGCGTCAAGCGCCAACTATATCATTTGCGCTACCTATTTAACAGCTACGACCACCTGGACATGGAAATATACCAGCGATGGCGGCACTACATGGAATGCTTTCGCCCCAACAGGTAATTTCTATGAATATGCTATGACCTATGTACCGGGCACACCCAACAAATTTGTGGCTACTTCACCATTTTCCACAGGAATAATGGGTGTAGGATACAGCACCAATGGCGGATTAAGCTGGACTGATTTTACAGATGCTTTATTACAACCTTCGGGCACCAATATTCAATGTCTTGGAGTGGGTTTCTTTGATGTGACCACAGGATGGGTAGGTAATTATGGTGCTTCAACCAATACCATATTAAAGTATTATGATCCTTATGCAGGAATCAATATGATGCAAACTGTTAACGGGAATGATGTGAATATCTATCCCAATCCAAGTCATGGTATGGTTAATATTGCTGTGAATGGTCCCAACACTGCAGACATCAGTGTTACGGTATTAGACTTGATGGGGAATGTCGTTCTAAAGAGCAATCTGAATGTTGTTGAAAAGACTGAATCAGCCTTCGACCTTACAGGCTATGCAAAAGGTGTTTATCTGGTTCAATTGAGTTCAGGTTCGGAAGTTGTTACCAAAAAGATTGTGATACAATAGTTCTTCTTTTCTTACAATTTACTCCCGGATGGGTATACTTGTTAAAGGTATTTGCTCCATCCGGGATTTTTTTATTTATACTGATTGACTGATGTTTCTAAAAAACAAAATTCCTTGGCACGGGATTTGTTTCATCTAGTGAAAACTTACTACTATGAAACGTTCAGCTTTTTTTCTCATTGTTTGCTTTCTAATGATCGCAAACAACATGTTTGCCCAGCAAACCACTACCTCAGCAGTTACCGACAGCACCGGACTTCCGGGCGATAACTTCTCCCTGCAGGGAGCTTTGGAAATGTTCAAACAGTCAAAAACTCCAGAAGATTTCGAAAAGAAATTAAACAGCAAAGACAACTACGTAAATAATCTCGACCTAAACGGTGATGGCAAGATTGACTATGTACGCGTTATCGACAAAACCAAAGGCAATGCACACGCTATTATCCTTCAAGTGACTGTTAACAAAACCGAATCGCAGGACGTAGCGGTAATTGAAATTGAAAAACAAGGCAAAGAGTCTGCTGTACTGCAGATTGTTGGCGATAAAGAACTTTATGGCGATAGCACCTATGTAGAACCTGTTGAAGCAGGTGCCGAAAAGACAAAAGGTGCAGGCCCATCTGCTTCCTTAAGTTCAGTGAGCATGTTCTTTGTTAATGTATGTTCTGGCCCTGTGTAACCTATATTTACGAACCGGTTTATGTAGTTTACGAATCACCATGGTATTGGGATTATTATCCATACTGGTGGAGCCCATGGTATCCAATGCCTTGGTACAGACATCACTACTATTGCCAGGATTATTACTACTACGGTTATCGTCCTGTGTATGTTCACCATGTAACATATGCTGACGAAGTTTATTACGGCAACCGCAGAACTTCGCCTATTGTGACCAACAGGTATCAGAATGCACATGCACAATATCAGGCCAACCGTATCAATCAGGCCCAGAAAGCAAACTACAACAACCAATCGCAAGGCAAACCGGTTTATCAAAATCAACCCATGAACAGCAATCAGGGTAAATTGAATAACAATCTGGAGAGCAAGGGTGGTAATAACAACCTTGGAAGGACTAATCAATACGAAAATAAACCCGGCATAAACAATCAAGGCAAAAACATCAATAGCTATGATAACAAACCAGGGAATAATTACCAGAGTAAGCCAGGCAATAGCGGCCTTGGAAGAAATGATAATCAATATCAGAGCAAACCAGCCAACAACTATCAGAGCAAGCCGGGAAACTCTGACAAGGTAAATCATAACAACAACTACCAAAGCAAGCCCAGCAATACTTTTCAAAGCAAACCGAACAACGGCTTCCAGGGAAAATCGGGTAACAATATGAAAGAACGCCCTTCGAACAGCTACAAATCGCAACCCGGGAACATCGGCAGAGGCGGTAACTCATCAGGCACTAAATTCAACAAGGGAGGCTCTTCCAAAATGAATCAGGGTGGCGGCCACTCTAAAATGAACTCAGGGGGAAAAAGCAGATAAGCTCAACGGCCATAAAACTAACAAA
>CAZNRQ010000087.1:0-1260 GCA_964574845.1 uncultured Bacteroidales bacterium | reverse complement strand
TTTCGCTGATCGTTCTTTTGATTTTCTTCCCCATTTAAACCCTTTTGTTTTTTTAGTCGACGATTATTAAATGATTCGTACTTTTGGTTGCTGATTAAGCCCTCAAAATACTTATTGTTATGAAAAATTTCCGTTTTATTTATTTGTTTATTGTTCTTTATTTTGCATCTGCTACGGGCAATGGTTTTGCTCAGAAATTTGAAGGGACCTTGTTTTACAAAATATATTATATCCCCGGATCAAAAATGGTTAAAACCTCTGATCTGGAGATTCAATATGGCAACCGCGAAATAGTTAGCATCAGCAACGGTTATTATAAGACCGTAAGACAATTCGGTGATCAGGTGCTAAAGACTTCCATCTACGACAATACCCATCACATCAACTATATTCAACCCAACCATGCAGATTATTTGGTCAAGGATGAGGTGAGTTCAGACATCTCAAATAGATTGGTGAAGCTTGATACCAATGCGGTTATAGGGATTTACCCATGCAGTGTATATCGTTTTGTGAAAACGGCACTTAAAGTCACATTCTTTGTTTCGAAAGAGAAATATGCAGGCAAAAACCCTGACAACAGCTGGTTCACCTATCCTACCCTTTTTCAAGGTCCTGTGGTAAAACTGGTGGTGGAATACCCTGATTATACTATGGTGCAGGAGCTGTCTTCTGTAGAGGCAAAATTGTTAGACAAAAAAGTATTTGAAACTGGCGATGCTATGATTGTGATACCCTCGGATGATATTAACAATGGCACACTGGAGCCTACGCAGCGCCGCGAACTGATGCAATGTTTATACAAGAGTATTGGCTATCCGGGCTTCCTTCAACTGAGCAATACTGAAGGAAAAATTGCTGTCGAATTGCTTATAAACCAGACGGGTGAACTAAAAAATATCAACATACGCACCGAATATTTCAAGAAGCAGGAAGAAAGCATTCGCATTTACAGCACACAAAAAATTCGTTCGCTGGAACATAAGACCCTCAACAAAGTACTTCCTCTGGTAAAGCAGTGCTTAGCGGGATATAAGTTCGAAGTGCCCGTTTCGGGAGGCGTAAAAGTGAATACCTTGTTTCGCATTCCGTTTACCTTCAGCAAAAATGCCGCCGATGTAGCCGAAGAGAACCAGGATATGGATGATCAGGACATTGACGATGCCTTTTACGACGATTTCGAAGAGTTTTATTAAAATTAAGCCCGATGACCCAAAAAAGAAGAAGTAAGAAATTGCGTCAGTACCATACTTCTTTGCG
>CAZNRQ010000086.1:3314-9553 GCA_964574845.1 uncultured Bacteroidales bacterium | reverse complement strand
CATTGGCCGACTTCATATCTTCGCTGTAAACTTTCTGTCCCAGCATATTCATAATTTCAAGGGTGGTTTTATGTCCGTTCCATTGAGGTACAGAAACAATAAGATAATCCGAAGCAGGGTTGGGATACGTACCGAAAAACAATTCATTTTCTTCGATAGAAGCTAAGGCTTGCACACTGACATCGTCAATTAGCAAAGCAAAATTTTGCACCGTAGGATAGTTTGAAGGGCTGTGAGCCTGGAATCCAATAAAATAATTAGCATTATTGGGAATGGTAAAATTAATAGAAGCCATTTGGTAAGCAGTATTCACCAGGGTATCCATATTCCATAAAGTATCGATGATGGCCGAAGTATAATGGTTGGTTCCCAAGGTAATTCTTAAACTTTCCATATCATTCGACACACCACTAGGAACAGCCTTATACCAGAAAGTTATCCTATAAGCAAGTTCAAAGTTATTGATATTTAAAGGAGGCGTGTACAACCAGTTATTTTTCGGATAAAACTGTGGTCCGCTCACCATGGCATTGGGAGCCGAATGTGCATTATTGGGATTACCCGAATTGTTGGCAATCATATCCCAGTTGGTGTTTGATACCACGAAGTTCTGATACGACCATCCCAAAGGATAGGTATATCCTGTGGTTTGTGTCAATGCATCAAAATTCTCGGTCCAGGGCAGGTTTTTGGTAGGATCAGACATTGTGGTGAATTTCCATACAGGACAGTTCACCGAGTCGGTGCCATATTGGTTGTATGGTATCACTTTCCAGTAATAAACCGTCGAATAATCCAGCACCGAAGTAACCCATGAGGAAGTTCCCACGGTATCATTTATTTTAGTGGTAGGAGGATTGGTTAATCCAAAATACACCCTGTAGCCATTGGGGCTTCCGCCGCCACTCGACCATTGAAGTCTGAGACCCATCATAATATCAACATCTGTGGCATTATCGGCAGGATAGATAGGCAAGGCTGCATTGGGAGGCAGAGGCGACGAACTTTCCCATGCTACGTCATCAATACGGAAACTATGAATCTTTTTGGTCTCACCATGTTTAATGGCAATATAAGGTATGGTGTTGGCGGTATTGAAATGCACCACATACAGGGCATAAGTTCCGTTGGCCACAATGGTAGTGTCGGCCAAAAAAGTGGATGCATCGTAAGGATCGCTCATAACACCAATAATAAGACTCGAATTGTAAGCTCCACCTGTCTTGGCGCGAAACTTCAGGGTATTCCCGTTAAAATTGGTCACACCGGGCGTGATCATCATCAAAGGCGAAATTGAATCGTTCATATTAAGCATCTTCGCACAATTGGGAGCCGAATAAGCATCGGCAGTAGCAATTACGGTAACATCATTATTGACATCACTGGGCGATTTAATTTTATTCCATTGTGCCGGAAGAGTGGTTGCCAGATCAAAACTTTCGAAGAAACTGTTCAAAGGCGTCAAACCGGTAGCTGTCAGATTTACCACATTATTTCCGGTGTACGAACCACTGATGATAAAAGTAAGAGGCTGTGTGGAAGTAACCGCTGTCGGAGGTGTAAAAGTAACTGTAGCAGTATCGCTATGACCGGGAGTAATAGTGCCGGCATAAGTGCAGCTAAAAGGTGCACTGACGTTGACACCGGTAATTACCAGGTTTTGGGTTCCGTTATTCGTAATCGCTATCTTGGTCGTAGTATGTCCTCCGATACAAATATTATGAAAGGTATATGCTGAAGGCTGTACCAGAATTTCTGCAGCATTGGTATTTTGCGAAATGGTGATATCATCAAGATAAACGTAGCGTGAAGCAGTGTAAGCCTGAAGTTTATACCTCCATCTCAAATAAACATTGTTACCGGCATAAGCTGACAAGTCGTGTGTAACATGTTGATAGGTGGTTTGTGAGGTTACAGGTGCCAAGGTATCGAGAGTGATCCACGAGGAACCACCGTTGGTGGTAATTTCAAAAAATGTAGTATCGCTGGATGCTATTTTGGCAGTACTTCCTGCTCTCCAGTAAAAGTCGGCTTTATAACCTGTGGGCAGAATAATACGTGGGCTCATCAGAGGTGATTCTGTGGTCAACGAAAAAGGTGATACATAAGCACAGGAAACTCCGGTATGAGGATTCACTCCGCCCATAGCATTCCAAACGGCATTGTTTCCGCTGGAGATATAGGTCCAGTCGGTGCGCATACCATACCATCCCGGGTAAAACACAGTCGAATCTTCAAATCCCTGGGTATACGGAAAAGCAGTAATTACCATTTGTGTCTTGAATCTCCATAATGGAGAGTTTTCTGTTAGTGCACCGTTCTTCGCAACCACTCTCCAGAAATATTTTGTTTTGGACGACATCAATGCGGGCGGATCGTACGAAAATGTTCCCGGCGAACTTACTGATGCATTATTGACCACCCTGACAGAAGGGTTAAGATTCAGAACATTTAGCGAATCTGTACTGTAATATACATCATAGCTGGTGGTATTAGCACCCAGATCGAAATACAAAATGGCGTCAATTAAAACTTTATCAGCATTATCAGCAGGTACCGGATTGGAAGGTGTCACAGGACCGGTGGTCGCATAGTATAATCTAACGTTGGCCAACGTCTTTGGGTATGGTTCCATTGCCCCTGTGGTAGGGAAACAACCTGTAGGAGTATCGCATCCTGCCTCTACTACCCTAACTCCGGTATATGCCGTAGAATTAAAATTCTTATAATGACTGGTGTTGTCCCTATCTTCAACCAAAATAATAAGGTTATCAGTCCCATTGTAAGTAAAATCCGTAATATCGATTTGATTCCAGCCTGTAACAGCAAGGTTAATAGTTCCATCAAAAACCAGAGTATAGCCATTTGACAAAGGGTCCTCATAATTTACCGGCAATGATGTTGCGGAAGTATGCTTCATGTAGATCTTTTGATTTGCCAATGATAATGATGGTGTACTAATCATATCATAAGCAATTTGGGTAATGGTTTTAGCCGATCCAATCTCCGATTGCAGATAAAGAGAGCGTGTCCAGGTGTTGTTCCAACTTCCGTAAAAGGGTTGGCTGTTAGATGTGGTTCCTGTTCCTATCTGCACATAACTTTGCGCAAAAGAAAAGGCAGCAAATCCGATCATCAATAAAACTAAAATTTGTTTCTTCATGTTTGAAATTTTGTTGTTCAGGTTAATATAAAAGGTAGTTAATAAATGACAACTAATCGTTTTAGGCGGCAAAAATATAAAAATATCCTTTCTCTTTAAGAAAACAAAAAATAATTTTCCACCAAACTTAATTTCAATAAAAAATAGCTTCGCGAATAGTTTCAGATAAATTCAGGCAACATGCTAGCCATGTTTTATTTTCAGAGAAATGCCAACGTTTTTTTTTGATTTTTTGTTAAATAATTTCACAGGGAATAGATATTTTATATTTTTGACGGACCAATATTATGGCTGTGGTTACACCAAATGATATTTAAAAAATCTCTTCTCTATGAAAAAGCTCGTATATCTTCTCTTACTCTCCCTGATCGTCTCTTCCGTTCATGCACAGGATAAAACATTGCAGGCAAAGTTTGATTCCATAATCAAAGAAGCCGACCTCTTGTATGCTTACGAAAAAGTTGCCTGGAATGCCTCCGACCTGATGATGTCCGACAGCCATTTAAAAAGCAATTGCGGGGGCTATCTGGTTTATCATTCCAACGATTCATTGTTTGCAACGTTTTACGACAAGTTGGTTAATCAAAGAATAGCCAAATACTATTTCACCTTTGCTGATCTCGAAAAGCCTTTCCGCTCCGAAACCGAATCGGCGTCTTTTTCGGCCTTAGAAAAAGGACTTATCGACATCAAACTGACCATATTGGGCCAACTATCCGAAAAGAAGTTCAGCGTCGGCATACCTCAAGGCTATAGCCCCAATTTCGACATGATCAAAGAAAAGGACGGTTACCGGTTCTACATCATTATGGGCACTTCTGAAGAAGGTGAGATACCTTTTGGCAACGATTATCTTTTCATGGCCGACAAAGAAGGAAATATCGACAGTTGGCAAAAATTCCATTCCCGAATGATACCCGCTCGAAATACAGGCCCTAATGGCGAAAAGGTAGTTTCTGCTATACATTCCCACCTGAAGACCACACCCTATATAACCGCCACCGATATCTGCACCTTCCGATTGTATGCCGCCATGTGCGACATGAAAGAATTTATGGTATACAGCCCCGCTACCGACCAATATTATAAATACAACATCGACACCAACACGATTACCATAAGCAAACCATAGTTAGTTGCCATTAGCTTCCAGTTTTTGTAAAAGCGTTAATACCATTTAACATGAAAAAAATCACATCAATCATTAGCATTTTAATATTCACGGCCTCCCTCCCCTTGTTTTCGCAACAGGCAAGCCTCACTATAGTCAACAAATCGGATCGCTATCTGACCGTGAAGATCATGAAAGGCTCGGAACGAAAATCCACCTTCTACAAATCAGATAATGTAGCTCCCAAAGCAGAACAGATCATCTACTTCAGCGAATCGGGCAGGTATTTCACCAAAACACAGGCCATTTTGCTCCCCAAGGACACGACGAAACGCGACACCCTCTACAGCAAAGGCAATCCATTTGAAGTAATATCTGACTCCAGAAGAGGCTACAGCAACATAACAATGAAGTTTACGGTGAAAGAATCAAAAAAACCTCAGTTGGACGGTGTGATGCCTATCACCCGTAAGGAATACGAGCAGAATTAAAAGCAAAACCGGAGAAGGAACTGTGTCCTCCCCCGGTTTGCAACCACAAACACCAAAGTCAAATGAATTAAAAATATCTTGGGGTACGCATTTTAGTATCGGCTTTTTTAGGGAAAGTATATCCTACCACCACTTCGTGTCCCGAATAACCTTTCAGAGCAGTAAGCGACCAGGTATAAGCATAACCAATTCTTAAATTGCGTGTAATGTTCCAGTCTGTCATGAACACCATAGCATCGCGATGTTTCAGGGTATTATCCAGACTGGCATTCTTGAAAATATTAGCACCAAAACGAACACTGGCTCCTATCCAAAATCTTTCTTTGATCAGGAAAAAGCAATTGATATCAATATTGGTAGGCGCTTTGAAATCTTCTCTGTAGAGGAAACTGGGTTTAATTTTCAGGTTTTTTCCTGCATCAAACACATAACCAGCAGTAACGTAATAATGGCGTGATTGTTTGGCCACCAAAAGGTCTTTGCTTTGCATTACATCGGCAAACAAATCGGTAGCTGAGAAACCGAAATAGAATCTGCGGCTGTAAAGGAATAAGCCTGCCTTGGAATCAAATCTTACTGAACTTACCTTTGTTTTTGGGATTGCAGGATCGTCAGGATTATCAATGATGAGTTTGGTGCCATCCAATGTAAAATTAGAGATACCGGCGGCTATACCCAACGACATTCTCCATTGCTCATTAAACTTGATAATGTATGAATAGCTGGCAAAAAGGCCTTGTTGGTATTGGGCTCCAATTCGGTCGTTCAGAAAATGGATTCCTAATCCCATGTTTTTGTTCAATCCACCTTCGGCGCTAATGGTCTGAGTGCTGGGAGCTCCTTTAAAACCTGTCCACTGTGTGGAATAAGTTCCGTTGATGCTTATCAGTTGTTTGGTTCCTACGTAGGCAGGATTGATGATCATCTGGTTAAAGATGTATTGACTAAAAGGCGAGTTTTGTTGGGCATAGCTGGCTGCGGCTATTGTGAGTACAAGAATGAGGGTAAATATCTTTTTCATTTTGTTTATTTCTTTTATTTTAAAACTATCTTACTAATGTTATGTAACCGCTGATGGATTGTTTTTCTCCGCACATAATAACATTTAGGATGTAGAGGTAAGTACCTTCGCTCAGATTGCTTCCATCCCAATTGTTGGCATAATCTTTAGCGGTATAGATCTCATTACCCCAACGATTGAGAACGATGAGTTCGTTTCCGGGATACAGATCAATGTTTTTAATTACCCAGTAATCATTAATGCCGTCACCGTTAGGTGAGAAGGCATTATTGATTACTAAAGGCACGTTTTGGTTTTCAGGTATGATGGCTTTTGTTAATTTCAATTCACATCCGTTGGCATCAGTTATCGTCACTTCATAATCTCCGGCATCAAGATTTCCAAGATTCTGTTCCGTACTGCCGTTCGACCAGTTATACTGATATGGCATGGCACCACCGCTTACTGACAATC
>CAZNRQ010000086.1:0-3304 GCA_964574845.1 uncultured Bacteroidales bacterium | reverse complement strand
ATCTGATCTCTCCGGTATTCTTGCCAATGCAATTGGCATTATTAACTATAGCATCTGTCGACAAAGGTTCCCGATTTTCAATAGTCAATCCTGTGTTTGCAACACATTGCATAGCATCAACCACTATAATATTATAAACTCCGGCTGCCAGGTTAGTAAATTCGTTTGAAGTTTGAGGTGTGTTTCCGTTCAACGAATAATTGTAAGGTGCTTTACCGTTTGAGGCAGTAACCACTATCATTCCGTCGTTGCTATCAAAACAAGTCAAATTTGAAGTACCACTAGCAGATGCAGTAATGTTTGCAAGATTTACCGTTTGATTGCAAGTAGCAATATTTCCATGAATATCAGTTATTGTCCATGTAATTATAGTAGTACCGGAGTTAAATGTTGCAGGGGCATTATTGGTAACACTTTCAATTCCACAATTATCAGAAACTATAGGTGTCCCCAGATTGATTGGCAGCGTACAAGTAGTGATATCTGCAGGACAATCAATAACTGGAGCCTCAGTGTCATTGACAGTAACCGTCATTTGACAGCTGGCAGAATTTCCGCATGCATCTGTGGCTGTCCAATCAATAACTGATATCCCAACAGGATAAAACCCTGAAGCGTTGGCAGTGTGATTTATACTATTTACAAGGGTTACGGAGCTGCAATTATCCGAAAAAGCAGGTTGAGCAATGGTTACATAAGCACCACAAAGTGTTGGTTCGTTTGCAACAGTAATATTTTGTAGACAACTGATAACAGGAGCAATGGTATCACTAACTGTAATCGTCTGTATTTGATCGTTGGCAGCATTGCCACAATCATCTAACAAATGCCAGGTACGGGTGATTATAAAACTTCCGCCACATGAACCGGGTGAAACTACATCTGTATAAGTTGCCTGTAAACCTGCCGAACAGTTATCTGATTCATTAATTACATCACCGGTATAGGTCACACTTGCATCATAAGAACAAGCAGAAGTAGTATAGATGTTGACATTTGCGGGAGCAGTAAATTGTGGAGCAGTATTATCGCTTACAGTGATTATTTGAGTGAAATTAGGGCTTGTATTGGCACAAGCATCAGTAAAGTTCCAAATACGTGTACGTGTATAAGACCCGGCGCAATCAGTATTTACCACTGTATTATCACTGATCAGGTGCATTATTGGCAAACCGCTGCAATTATCAGTAGCAACAGGATGCAGTGCAAGAGCGGCTGCAAGTCCGTTTGCATCGGAACATTGCAGATTGACATTAAGCGAACCACTAGAACTCGAAATTACAGGAGCAATAGTGTCTTTTACAGTGATGGTCTGAACAAAGTCGCTGTAATTACCGCACATATCTGAAGCGCGGTAAATTCTGTTAATGGTGAAGTTATTGGCGCACAATCCTGAAATGATGGAATCTTCCACCAAACTTACCGTAACTGCACCTATACAATTATCGGAAGCTGAAATTGCATTTAGATTTGCAGAAGGAATGTCAGAAGAGCAGGTAACAATCGTGTTTAATGAACCGGGGATTGTACTAATAATAGGTGAAGTCATATCAATGACCAGATTTTCCAAAGTATAAATGTTCATCACTATAGAACATCCTGTTCCATTATTATAACTTAAAATAGCAGTAATTGATCCGTTGCATGTTGGCTGCAGATAGGCAGAAGGAATATTAAAGGTTCCAGATAACCCATTTGCTGTTCCAATAATAGCACCATCCATACTGAATTCCCATGAATAATTTTGCTGCTCATTGACACAAGTATTTCCACTGGAAGCTAAATTGGCATTATATTGAATACTGGTTCCACAAGCTGCTTGAACTAAGAATATTTGCGAAACCTCAGTACAGGGGACACAAACAGGAGCTTCTGGGAACTTATTGAAGATTATTGCACAACTGGGATCCAGATAATTGATCCATGAATTACTTATGATGTGTGTTCCACAAAAACCGGAAGTCTGGGAAACAACAGAATAACTCAAATGTAAAGTGCCGCTATTCACATAAGGAATATTCCATGAAATGTTTTGCCCGTTGACCGCAGCAGCTCCTTGAGAAGAAGTTAATGTTCCGGGAATAATATCAAAACCATTTAAGATGGTATCGGTGACCATAGATATACCAGGGAGTGATTGAGCAGCCCAAAGTAATTGACCGAATATCTGATTATAAATTCCATTGAGATCGGCAGCCGATTCGGTCTGGTAGAAACCCGCATTCTGTGCCTGAGTTAGTGCGCTCGTGGCAACGGCCTGAGTTCCTCCATAAATCCCACCAAACAAACCAATAGTATAAACTCTGTTATTATAGGTGACTCCTCCGTTTACAAATGATTGTGCTTCCTGACCGCGAAGAATAGCTGAATTTGTGCAAGCAGTTGCAGTAATTGGTGACGTAGTACAGGATGATCCCTGCCAACGATCATTCGCAGCATCAAAAGTACTTCCTTCATTGGCAACTCCATCAGTAAATAGTACTATTGATCTTTGAACATTGCATAAGGTTCTACCTCTAAGTTGCATTTCTTTGGAAGCCTGATAAAAAGCATCGGCAATATTGGTTGTTCCGTTGGCAACCATACTGTTTATTGCAGAAATAAGCAAATTCGAATCAGAAGCAAAGCACAACTGTTGATTCAGAATAGCGTTATTGGAATAACTAACTAATCCTACTCTGTTAGCACTACCAGGATTATTTGCAGGATTAAACATTTTCCTGACAAAATTCAGAGCAGCATTCTTTGTAAAGGTCATTGATGAGGGAGAACCCGTAGCCATACTACCTGAACGATCAATGACAAGCATGACATCTACAGGTTGAGGAGCAGGAATCCCGGTTATTGAAAGATTAACGTCGAACTGATTGCAAACATTTTGCTGAGAAACAGTTTTATTGATCGTTATCTGTCCTGAAGCATTATTCGCTGCAATAAGCATGAATAATGATAAAAACTTAAAAATAGTCACCTTTGTAGGCATGGCTGGTTCAGGGAAAAGTTCAGCTGTAGATTATATAACCGAAAAAGGTTATCCAAAAGTGTATTTTGGTGGCGTTGTCCTGGATGCTATGACAGAGGCAGGACTTGATCATACCGAAGAAAACGAAAAACCATTTCGCGAAGAATTACGCGCCCGAGAAGGAAAAGATTTCGTCGTAAAACGAATTATCGCTCAAATTCACGCTCTCGCCGACTCTGGCCAACATCGAATTGTGGCTGATGGATTATATTCTTGGACTGAATATAAAGCCCTAAAGCACGAATTTCCAGGTGAATTAACGGTAATATCTATCCTTACGCC
>CAZNRQ010000085.1:0-9564 GCA_964574845.1 uncultured Bacteroidales bacterium | reverse complement strand
GGTATGGGTTGAGCTTACATTTATAGCTATCTGGAAATTGGGGAAAAGAGTATGAGATGAATCATGGGAATTATGCCTAAATAAATCTAATAACAATTGAATTAGCATCCTTTATTATTATTACATTTGCCGGAATTTTTTTGCAATGAAAAATCATTCTATATCGAAATTAAGCGCATGGGGGGTGATCATCACCCTGGGCATTGTATATGGCGATATAGGGACATCGCCACTTTATGTGCTTAGAGCCATACTGAATTTTTCGGGTGGCATCAAAGAAAATGTAATCCTGGGTAGTATTTCGTGCATTATATGGACACTAACCCTTCAAACTACCATAAAATATATAGTGATCACCCTGAGGGCCGACAATAAAGGTGAGGGTGGTATATTTGCCTTGTATGCATTAATCAGGCGACATATTAAATGGGCCTTTGTGCTGGCCATTATAGGAGGCGCAGCCTTGCTGGCCGACGGCATTATTACACCTGCCATTACCGTAGTTTCTGCCGTGGAGGGATTACAGTTGATCAACGAAAATGTACCTGTTTTGCCAATATCGCTTCTGATCATAGTTGCACTCTTCCTGATACAGCAGTACGGCACCAATTCCATAGGGCGAATGTTCGGCCCTGTAATGTTCATTTGGTTTATGATGATTGCTTTATTAGGCGTAAATCAGATTGTACAGTATCCTAACATAATACGAGCTTTTAACCCATATTATGCCATACAATTATTGTCCAATCATCAGGGAGGATTCTTACTGCTGGGAGCTGTCTTTTTGTGCACCACAGGAGCAGAAGCCTTATATTCCGACTTGGGGCATTGCGGTATAAGGAACATCAGAGTTTCGTGGATGTATGTAAAAATCGCCTTGATATTGAGCTACCTGGGACAAGGTTCCTGGTTGCTTATGAACCATGACCTAAAAGGTGATATCAATCCATTCTTTTCGATTATGCCACAATGGTTCCTGCTTCCGGGTATCATATTGGCTACTACAGCGGCTATTATTGCCAGCCAAGCTCTTATTACAGGTTCATACTCTATCATTAACGAAGCTATTCTGTTAAATTTCTGGCCTCGTGTAAAGATTAGCCATCCTACCACAATTAAGGGGCAAATGTATATTCCCAGTGTTAACCTTTTCTTATTTGTTGGTTGCGTTGGAGTAATACTTTTCTTTCAGGAATCATCCAATATGGAAGCTGCCTATGGTCTGGCAATTACCATCACCATGTTGATGACTACCATGCTGATGAGTTTTTATTTTTATATAAAACGAACCAACAGGATATTGATCTTACTCTTTTTAGCGTTTTATCTGACCATTGAAGGCTCATTCTTTATTGCCAACCTCTTCAAATTTGTACATGGAGGTTGGGTAACCTTGCTGATAGCAGGGCTGCTTTTCTATATCATGTTCGTTTGGTTCAGAGGGCGTAAGATCAAGAACAAGTTGACAGAGTTTGTAAAGATTGATAATTATTTTGCTATGTTGAACGATCTGAAGGAAGATACCACCATTGCTAAATATTCTACCAATCTGGTTTACTTTATTCGTGCTAACTCCATGCACGAAATCGAATCGAAGGTGATCTATTCCATCTTTAACAAACAACCCAAGAGGGCTGATATTTATTGGTTATTGCATGTAGATGTTGTGGACGAGCCACATACCCTAACGTATAAAGTGACACCGTTGATTCCCGGAACGCTCATCAGGATAGACTTTAAGATTGGATTTAAGGTTCCTACCAAGATCTATATGTATTTCAAGAAAGCGGTGAGCGATCTGGTAAAGAACAAGGAAGTTGATATTACATCGCGCTATCCATCACTTCATAAGTATGCGCTATCAGGCGATTTCCGATTTGTATTGACTGAACGTGTTCAGGGTTATGATTTCGACTTTAAACCTTTTAGCCAGTTCATTATGGACAGTTATGATGTATTGAAGAAAATTGGTATAACAGACGAAAAGGCCTATGGTTTGGACACCAGTAATGTAGAAACTGAAAAAATCCCGCTTGCTATCAACCAAGGTTTGGATCTGAACCTGATAAGAGTGAAAGATGAAGTGTAAGCATTTCGTTTTACTCTTCCAATAAGTATATTGCAACAACATCCCCAATTTTTTAATAATTGTATTTAATATGACACCGGATCAATACGTTGAAAATCTTCCTGAAGACAGAAAAGTAGCCATACAAAACATCAGAGAAACTATTAAGTCAAATCTTCCTGCAGGTTTTCAGGAGACCATAGGTTATGGCATGCTTGCCTATGTTGTGCCACATTCTTTATATCCCAAGGGATATCATTGCGATACCAAACTGCCTCTTCCATTTATCAATGTAGCCTCACAAAAGAACTTTATTTCGGTTTATCACATGGGATTGTATGCAGATAAAGCTTTAATGGATTGGTTTCTGTCGGAGTATCCCAAACACAGCAAAGCGAAGCTCGATATGGGCAAGAGTTGCATACGGTTTAAGAAGATGGATGATATTCCTTATGAATTGATAGGTATGCTGGCAAAAAAAATGACAACGGAAGAATGGATTAAACGATATGAGGAAAATTTCAACCACTGATATACGATAATTTAATCTTTTCCGGCTGAGGTCGGTAAACGTGCAACCAATGTCGCGAACTCTATGATAAAGGTCGTATGGAATGCAAATAAGGCCTTATATTCTGCAAAGGGATTGAAACAGTAACAAGTTCTCCCCTATTCCTTCTCCTTTAATAACTTTTCCATATCGAACATGGCATCGCGCAAGCGGGCGGCTTCCATAAAGTCCAAGGCCTTCACGGCTTTTTGCATCTGCGATTTAATCTGGCTTATGGCTTTCTGCAACTGGGGTTTGCTCATATACTGAATCACCGGATCGGCTGCAATGCCAGAGCCTTCGTTCTCGATATAAGCCCTTGGCTCTTTATGATTGGAATCGGCCAGGTTGGTCTGTCCCAGAATATAATCAGTAGATTTGATGATTTGTGTGGGTGTAATATTGTTATTGATATTTTATTTGACTTGTTTCGCTCTGCGACGGTCGGTTTCGTCAATAGTACGCTGCATGCTATCGGTTATCTTATCAGCATACATGATCACCTTGCTATTGATATTACGGGCAGCACGACCTGCCGTTTGCGTCAGTGCCCTTTCGGAACGAAGAAATCCTTCCTTATCGGCATCCAGAATAGCTACCAAAGAAACCTCCGGCAGGTCCAAACCTTCGCGAAGAAGATTTACTCCTACTACCACATCGATCACACCCTGACGCAATTCACGCAATATTTCCACGCGATCCAGAGTATCCACTTCCGAGTGGATATACTTGACCTTGATGTCGAGCTTTGCCATATACTTGGTCAATTCCTCGGCCATCTTCTTGGTAAGAGTTGTTACCAACACACGTTCGTTAACTTTAATACGAAGGTCTATCTCATTTAAAAGGTCATCGATCTGATTCAGGCTGGGCTTTACCTCTATCACTGGTTCGAGCAAACCAGTTGGACGAAGCAACTGCTCAACTACCACCCCTTCCGATTTCTGAAGTTCATAATCGGCAGGTGTGGCACTCACAAAAATCACCTGGTTGAGCATGTTCTCCAATTCATCGAACTTTAGCGGCCGGTTATCCATAGCAGATGGCAATCGAAATCCATATTCCACCAGTGTCTGCTTACGCGAACGATCGCCACCGTACATGGCGTGCAATTGAGGAATGGTAGCGTGACTTTCGTCAATTACCATGAGAAAATCGTCGGGGAAACAATCTAAAAGACAGAAAGGTCGACCTCCGGGCCGGCGTCCGTCGAAATACCGTGAATAGTTCTCAATACCTGAACAATAACCCAGTTCGCGCATCATTTCCATATCATAGGAAACACGGTCTTCTATCCGCTTTGCTTCGAGATGCTTGCCCATTTCTTTATAATAGGCGACATGGGCTATCATGTCATGATGAATATCTGTAATAGCTTTCTTCATCTTGTCCTGAGAAGTAATGAATAGGTTGGCAGGGTATATAGCCACTGAATCGAGCTTTTCCATAGTACGTCCATTCACAGGATTGAAAGTCTCAATAGTTTCTATTTCGTCACCGAAAAAACAAACACGGTAGCAGATATCAGCATAAGCCGGATAAATATCTATAGTATCGCCACGCAAACGGAAATTACCCCTATTGAACACCACATCATTTCGGGAATAGAGAATATTTACCAGCGCCTGCAAAAACATCTTTAGCAAAACTTTATCGCCTACCTTAATCCGAATCACGCTGTTTGCAAAATCTTCGGGGTTGCCAATACCGTAGATACAGGATACTGATGAAACCACTATCACATCTCTTCTGCCCGACAATAATGATGAAGTAGCACTCAATCGCAACTTCTCTATCTCATCGTTGATGGAAAGATCTTTTTCGATATAAGTATTGGTTACAGGAAGGTAAGCTTCCGGCTGATAGTAATCATAATAAGAAATAAAATACTCGACTGCATTATTGGGAAAGAACTGCCTGAACTCACCATACAATTGAGCCGCCAGAGTCTTGTTGTGGCTTAATATGAGAGTAGGCTTCTGAACCTGCTGTATCACATTGGCAATGGTAAAAGTCTTTCCAGAACCGGTAACTCCCAGCAATACTTGTGCATGATCGCCTCTGTTGATGCCTTCGGTCAATTGCTGAATGGCTTCCGGTTGATCGCCCGTGGGCACATAGTCCGATATCAGTTCGATCTTCATTTTGATTTAGGCTTCATTTTGATAAAACAACGTACAGGATAATGATCAGAATTATCTGATGGAATGCTGGCAAAGTTTGCTGCCTGCAAAGCCTCCGAGATAAGAATGTAGTCAATACGGAAAGAGGGATAAAACCCAGTATAGGTATGACCAGATCCTGAACCCGATTCGGTGAAAGCATCTTTCAGGTTCTTCTTCAATCGGTGATAGGCATAAGAAACAGGAGTATCATTCATATCGGTGCATAAAATCACAGGATAAGGTGAAGTTTTAATGTGATCAGCCACAAGGTCCGCTTGCACAGCACGTTTCTGAAAAGCAATCTTCATTAATTTCAAAATACGCTCTGATTTATCTTGCAACTTTTCATCCTTTTCAGTTTTAACAGCAGTTATTTTTTCAGCAAAAAGCATATCAGCATGACTAAAGTGAATGGATTCGAAATGTGCATTATATATCCTGAGGGTATCAGTACCTACTAGCACATCCGTATAAATACATAGGTTGGTTCGGGAATTGGGAAAATCAATACGTCCCTTATTAACTATTGGAAAAGAAGTCAGGGTTGCCAAACCGAATTCATTTACTTTTTTCGAAACAACCGTATATTCGGCATGAACATTTTTTGTTTTCAGAAAGGTAACCAAAGTATCCTTGGTTTTGAACTTCCCACTGACGTCATTTACAAATTCCTGAAAGCAAATAATATCAGGTGATTCAGTTTGTAAAAACTTAAAGATCTTATTACGCTTGGAAGTATTGGATACCCAGTTCTTATCATAACTATACAGGTCAAAATTTCGAACGTTATAAGAAATTACTTTAAAATAATCTTTATCCACTAATGCTTTACTGCCTGAATGGAACTGAAAAGATGCCATGATCTGGTTGAATCCCAGTATTATTGTAACCAAAGAAAATAAAGAGAATTTCATCCTGATGAACAACCATAGAACCACAAAAACAATATTTGCGAGCAAAATATAAGGGAAGGCAAGACCAGCAAAAGCAGGTATCCAGAATTTAACAGGGCTTACATAACAGGACAGGTAGGAAAGCAGCAAGGCAATAATAACCAGAAAATTGAGTCCCAAAAGCGCTTTGAGCCAAAACCCCATTCCCTTTTTACTTTTTCCCATAATTTATCCTTTAACTGTTTTTGCTTGCTTTGAACAACAATTCCTTGTCTTCCTTACTCAAACTTTCGTAACCCGACTTCTTAATTTTATCCAGTATCTCATCAATACGTTGCTGGTTCACTTTGCGCTGGTAATTGAATTCGTCATCAGTCATAGGTTTCTTTGAATAAGTAGCTTTCATTTTAGGCTTAGGCTTAAAGAGCTTTTTGAAAGGTGCCCAAAACTGGGTAATTATAAGTCCACGTTTCAAGGCCAATATATAAACAAATCCAAAGAAAGCGCCTCCCAAATGTGCTATATGCCCCCCAGGATTTCCTTTTTCGATACTCAACAGGTCCAGCACAATATAAACCAGAGCCACCCATTTGAATTTCACTTGCCCAATTAAAGGGAAGCGAAGATTATAATTAGGAATATAAGTAGCGATGGCAACCAGAATAGCCAGAACTGAGGCTGAAGCTCCCAAAGCTATTGAATGAGGTAGCGCATCACTAAATGCAGGAAAGACATTAAAAGCAGCCACATAAAAAGCAGCCCCAAACAGACCTCCAAAAATATAAACGATCAATAGTTTTCGGCTACCCAGATACTCTTTAAAGATGACACCTGCAAAATACAGCATAATCATATTGAAAAACAAGTGCCACAGGTTCTCGTGAAGAAACATATAGGTAAATGCCGTCCAGGGTTTTGTAGCCAACAACTTCAAATCTGCCGGCACTGCAGTCCAATAAGTAAACAAAGTAATATCAGCCGCTCCTGGTATAGCGAAATTCATTTGAAATAAATAGAAATACAGTTTAACCAGATTGACCAGAATAAAAACAAAAATATTTACCAGGATCAAGCGCGAAAGCATTGACTTTCCTGTAAAGAATCGTTTTAAACCATCAAGAGGTGAAACAGGTCTCTGATTGAAATTTGAATTATTAAAATTGTTGAAATTTCCGAAATTACTACGGTTCATAAAGATTACGTTTTTTATCCTTCTTTCTCCAGATCATTATCAAAATGAACCCAAACAACATTCCGCCCAAATGTGCAAAATGTGCCACATTGTCACCTGTGACATTTACTACTCCTGAAATCAACTCAATGGCTCCGTAAATGATCACAAACCATTTTGCTTTTATAGGGATGGCAAAATATACGTAGATCATAGTATTAGGAAACAACATGCCAAATGCCAGCAATATTCCGAATACCGAACCGGATGCACCAATAGTAGTTCCGTTTATCAGACCATTAAGTTCTCCCATCATTGGATCTATGAAATTCTTATCCTGCATTATGGCCTTATATCCATCGTTCATTACCATGCTAATCTGATCAGCGGACATGGATGCCTCCAGATGAGATATCTGAAAATAATTGACTGCCATTTGCATCATAATTGCACCCAGACCGGTAACCATATAATAAAGAAGGAATTTCTTTGGTCCCCAGACATTCTCGAGAATATACCCAAACATCCATAGTGCAAACATGTTAAAGAACAAGTGCCAAAATGTCGCGTGCATAAACATGTACGATACCAGTTGGTAAGGTTTAAACAAAGGTGAGGTGAAATAATGCATCCCCAGAATATGATCCAGATCGATAATACCTGCGCTCTTCAACCCTAAAGTTGCCAGAAAAAACAGTCCGTTTATGATCAAAAGATTCTTTACCACCACGGGCAGCATACTAAAACCGGTCGGGCGGAATTGTTCGTAGCTCATTTTCTTTCTTTTTTAGTCATTATCAAGTTAGTCTTCGGACTTATTTAAACTTCTTTTCAATTTCATCCAGGGGCAGAATAAAAATTATTTTCTTTCCCGAAGGCGAAGTTTCAGGCATCTGACTTATAAACAATTCGCCAACCAGAGATTGCATCTCCTCATTACTAAGGTTTCTAAGTCCTCTTATGGCAAGGTTGCGGGCCAGGGAACGAGCCAGATTGTCCTTTTTATCCATTCGGGCATCCATCATATTCTTTTTGTAAGCTTCCAGCAAATGTTCCATAAGATCTTTTACGTCCTGCTTTTCAGCTTCGGGAGGCATGGCATTTACCACAAAGGTATTCTGACCGAAACTCTCAACCTCAAAGCCTGTCTTGCGGAGCTCGGGCAGCATTTCACCCAATAACTCACTATCGGATGGATTCAATGTGAGAGTTTGCGGAAAAAGAAGTCTTTGGCTTTGTGATTTCTGCGATCCCATATCTTTGGAAAACTTATCGTATGCTATCCTTTCGCGGGCATTGGCCACATCGATTATCATCAGGCCTGATTTTACCGGAGTTACTATGTAGTTTTTCCCGTACATAAAGAAAGATGCTGTTACAGGCTCTTCCTTGGTGTGATGAAATAATTGTCCGCCGGTTTCTTCCCTGTCGGTATGAATCGGGATATCCCTGCCAATATTATAAAGGGCTTCCCAGTTCTTGAGGTTCTTATCGGCAGGTTTGCTGTAACTGCTGTTGGAATGATCGGCGGGTGTGTTTATGAAGGGATTATAATCTTTATTTACGGTTATTCCCGGCAAAACTACTTGTCGATTCTTATCAAAATCTCCAAAATCCATGGAGCGTTCTGTTTCAAAATCCAGACTGGGGGTAATGTTGAAAGCCCCGAAGGATTTACGGATAGCAGCTTTCAGAATACTATACACCGCCTTTTCATCCTGGAATTTCACTTCTGTTTTGGTAGGATGAATGTTCACATCAATGAAATTGGGGTCAACTGTCAGATAAATAAAGTAAGAAGCATACGCATTTTCGGGTATCAGTTCCGAAAAGGCTTTTTCCACGGCATGATGCAAATAGGGATGACGGATGTAGCGATTGTTGACAAAGAAATATTGTTCGCCACGGGTTTTGCGGGCAAATTCAGGTTTCCCGATAAAGCCAGTAATATTCACTACCGTAGTCTTCTCATCCACGGCAATCAACCTTTCGCCATAATTTGTACCCAAAATGTGGTTGATCCTTTGGCGAAGGGTAGTCTTTTCAAGTCGGGTAACCAGTTTGTTATTGTTATAAAAGGAGAAGGCGATATGCGGATATACCAGAGCCACCCGGTTGAATTCTTCAATAATATAAGTGGTTTCAGTAGCTTCGCTCTTCAGGAAATTCCTGCGAGCCGGAACATTGAAGAAAAGATTCTTTACCGAAATGGAAGTACCGGTTGAAGTGCTGCAGGCAGTATGCTCTTTTACGTCGGAGCCTTCGATCACTATCAGCGTACCCAGATCGTCAATCTCCCGTTTGGTCTTCATCTCCAGTTGGGAAACAGCAGCTATGGATGCCAGTGCTTCGCCCCGGAAGCCAAAGGTCATCAGTTTGAAAAGATCATGAGCATCGTTTATCTTGGAAGTGGCATGACGTTCGAAACACAAGCGGGCATCGGTTTCGGACATTCCCTGTCCGTTATCGACCACCTGAATGAGGGTTTTACCGGCATCTTTAATGATCAGTTGGATATCAGTCGCACCCGCATCTATCGCATTCTCCAGAAGTTCTTTTACCGCTGATGCCGGTCTTTGAACCACCTCGCCGGCAGCAATCTGGTCTTGATCAACAACGGCATGATCACCAATGCCGGTGGAGTGACCGTCGGTGGTTCCGGGGGGAGTTTCAACCGGCTGGTCGTGACGAACGGCGGTCAGTTGTTCAGTTCAGCA
>CAZNRQ010000084.1:0-9646 GCA_964574845.1 uncultured Bacteroidales bacterium | reverse complement strand
GTTTTTAATTCCTGTTATAACCCTGAATTTCGAGGTGATTTTGATAAAGATGGAAATACTGAAATTATTTTCAGTATTGATCAGACCGGAGGTGGTACTGCCGTTTGGCAAGTTATTTATTGTCTAAAAGAAAAAAATGATGGATCATTACAACTAATTCTTTTGAACTATCCTTGTGCCTGCTCTAAACCTTATCATTGTCAGGCATCACCGCATCCCGAATTAATATCTGTTGTCAAGAATGATTTAATTATAAGATTGGCTTGTCTTGCAAATAATGATAATGAATGCTGCCCCAGCCAATACTATCAGATAACTTATAAATATAAAAACGACTCTTTGATAAAGATTAGTTGCAAAGAGGTCAATTAAATCGCCCTCATCATATCAAATCATTAGCGGGTTATCATAATTTTCAAAAATGATCTGTGTACCATTTTTCTACCATATTTTCCTTATATTTGTTATTCCAAACCCCAGTGACATGAAAAAGCGCCTCCTTGTTTGGTCCGTGGTCGTTATGTGTTGCGTCCTGCTGGCCATTTCCTGCAAAAAGAAAGAGGATACCCCGGCTACTGTAGTAAACACCTATACAGTAAAATACCAGGTGCGTTATGTGGGTTGTCCTGCCACCACGCCCTTTGTCATCAATTATGTTCAGCATGGTGAAAACAAAACTGCTTTTGTGGCTCTGGGCACAGGCGAACTGCAGAAATACTGGAATCTGGAATTCACAGCACAGACAGGGGAATATGTCTACCTGAAATGCACACCTCCCTTCCCTCCTGTTGGATACACTACTTTGTGCGACATAAGCATTGAAGCCACTCCCGCCTCACCTGCTTTCTATCTTCAAAACACAGCATCTTATCCCGCCTTTGCCGAAGTGCAGGATACTTTACCTTAAACTTTATTGGAGTAGTTGATTCGAATTTAGTATTATAATTAATATAGCCCATCCATCAAAAGTTTACGAAGTAAACACATCTGCGTAAATCATGCTTTAGCGGTAAAGGAATTTCTATCTGCGTGATCAGCGTGACAACTCGTCTTAGTATTTATTTCGCCATTAATTACTATATTTGTATGAGAAAAACCATTATTCCACTACTATATTATGAGCAAAAAGCTGTCTTTTCTTCGCTTCACCTGTGGTTCAGCAACTGCCAAAGCCCTAATCATTGCCTTATTGTTCGCTTCGGGGGTTTCCGTTTCCGCACAGGACCTTTTTAAAGGAAAACTAATAAACAAAGCCGACCAATCGCCTGTTGAGTTTGCCATTATCAAATCTATTGATCTGGGGTGCTTCACTCAAACCAATGCCAATGGTGAATTTAGTTTCAAGATGTCTGGCAGCCTCAAAACACTGCGTTTCGAAGTTTCGGCCATAGGCATGCGCGATACCCTCACCTTGAAACGTTCGCGCAAGGATGTAGAGATACTTTATATAGAGCGTCCCCTGCTCTCTCTCACTCCGGTTACCATCAAAGGACTTAGCGCCAAAGAGACCGTTAAAATGGCTGTAGATATGATTCCCGTCAACTACACCGATTCCAGTTATGCAGCTTTCTCCTTTTTTCGTCAATATAACAAGGTCAATGGTACATTCAAAAACCTGATTGAAGCACAAACCGTCGTTTTGCTAAAACTGGAATTGGCGGGCAAGCGTTTCAAAACCAGTTATGGCTTCGATGTGGAGCAAATGCGTCGCAGCAATTTCAAATACGATATTGCCGATTTCGAGTACTTTCAGGATAACATCACCTATCTGCTGCGCGAAGATCCCGTATACAATCTACTCAATGGGGCGCTTAATCCCAATGCTTTCAACTTCTACGAATTCAATTTCGATACCAACAACCGCACCGACGACTTTGTGATAAAATACCGCTGCCGCGAATTCACCAACGAGCTGCATGGTGTCGAAAACATACGCGACCTCGACTGGTATGGCGAAGGCACCGAAGAAGGCCGTTTTGTGATCGATAGCAAAACCTATGCTTTTAAGCGCATTGAGCGCACTTCCGTCAGAAACAAAGACTATAATTATACACACAACAACAACTGGATATTGCCTTCACGCAATTATTGGGAAGAGTTTGTGGATGGCCATATGGTCACGGAATATGATCAGGTGAATGGCAAGTGGTTCCTTACCAAGATTTGTCATGCCTATACCAATGATTTCTTCGATCATCAAACTACAAAAAAAGCATTCACCATAACCGAAGCTTACGAATGGTATGCCGACAGCATCACCCATTTTATTCCTTCCGAACTCACCAACCGTTTCTTTGTCGATACCTACCTGCCTTCGAGCAATTATAGCTATCACCCTGACAAATGGAAAACCCCTTTGCCAGCTTATTATTTCTACAAAAAAGAAGATGTGTATAAGGATATAGAAAAGACTTCGCCTGCTGAAGTGCAGTTTGAGAATAACGGGAAATAATAACAACCATTGAGATACAAAAAAGGCCTGTCCGGATTCGGACAAGCCTTTTTTAGTTTTAGGTATTCTGCTTTATTGAATGATCAGTTTGTTGATCAAACTTCTTTGTTCATTTTGGATCTTCACCAGATACACACCCTTCGACAGGCCTGAAAGTTCGATGGTAGTCAGCGACGAACCTTCCATACTGCCTGAATATACCCTTTGGCCTTGCAGGTTGTAGATGTTCAGATTGGCTCTGCCGTTCAGTCCGTCGACCTTGATATTGGTCAAACCGGTGGTTGGATTGGGATACATAGCTATAACTGCATCGTTGCCATATTCGTTTATGCCTGAGCAGGAAACAAAGGTGATATCAATGGCATCGGTCTTGGCACAACCGTAAACGTTGGTAGCTGTGCAGGTGATGTGAGCAATACCTCCAGTGGCATCGGCTGAATCAACCACAATACTTTGTGTAGTTTCTCCCGTCGACCAGAGGTAAGTTGCAGCCACACCTGAATGCAGGGTGATGGTATTAATGGTGCATAAGGTAGTATCATTGCCCAGGCTAACCACTGGAACAGGATGAACCACCACGGCAACCGAAGTATAAACGGTATCTTCCAGAGTGGCATCAGCTAGTCTGAGGTTATAAACAGTATTTACCAAAGGATAATCCACTGAATTGATACCTGTGGAAGTAAATCCAGCAGGAACCGAGGTCCAGTCGAAGGTATAGTTTCCTGACCCACCACTGGGTAATGCCTGTAAAGATACTGCCTCACCGGAACAAATGGTATCGGGAGTTGCATAAGCTGTAATGGTCAGAGGCCCTCCGGTAACGTATACAATAACCTGATCGGTGCCTACACAGCCGGTGGTATTATTGGTAACTGTTAATGTGAAGATCTGCGACGAATGCATAGGCTTGGTAACCGGATTCTGCAAAGTAGCATTTACCAGAGAATCGGCAGGCGCCCATGAATAAGAGTAATTACCGGGATTCCCAACTGAACCGTGTAAGGTAGCAGCGTCCAGATAAACCACAGTGGTATCATTACCTGCATTGGCAGCTGGAGCCGGCATTACAGTTACGGTAACAGCGTCAGCCACCGAAAAGCCCATATTGTTGGTAACCACAACCTGGTAGGTTCCTGAAGCACTTACAGTATATGTCTGAGCATAACCCAGAGTATCGCCTGCAGGTTGTTGTGTCCATACATAAGTGTAGCCGGTTCCCGAACCTGCATCGTAAGTAATGGTACTTCCATCACAAATGGAAGTATCATGTCCGAGATCGTTCATGACAGGAGGTACATACAAAGCCAGATTATCGAAAAACACATTGTCCCCTATTCCGTTGGTTGAGTTAGCCACATCACGGCGACAGGCTGAAACAAACTTCAATGTAAAGTTAGTTCCGGCATAAGGCGTAAGGTTGAAATATTTGGTAGCATAAGCATCATTCATCGAAACAGGGTTGAAGAATTTTCTTCCTGTATTATCAGCTATGGTATCGGTACCGTTCACCACGGCAGCATACCAGGTATAAGTATAGTTATTATTACTGCTGGTAGTTTCTCTCAGATCGAATTTCATAGCCAGAGTAGTTACACTGGTAGCATTCACACCACAACTTACTGCAGTAGCCTGATGGGTAGTATGACTCCAGGCCGCAACAGATGAAGTAGTACCTGAGTTCCACTGATTGGTGGTCTTGCCTGTGAAATGCAGTCCTATAGTACCCTGTGTTCCGGTAGTATCGTAATATACATTGGCATCGGCATTGGTAGACAAAATAAAATAATTGCTGTAGCCACTGTTAAAATTCTCAACAAAAGGAATGGTACTGATCACATTGGATGAATAAATGTTCACATTACTGGTATCGTTCACAGATAATGCATCTCCGGGATTCAAAACAACGATCTTGCAGGCATATTGCCCTGCTGCTGCAAAGTTGGAAGTGGCTGTGAAAGTATAAAGTGCAGTATCTCCAGGATTAACGGGTCCGGGGAGAGTTTCAGGGCCAACATAAGAGGTGCCTCCATTGATAGAATATTTCACGGGGATATTCGATTGTGCTGCTGCCCCCATATTGGTTATTTTAACAGTAACATGCTCTGTAGTGGTCATTCCGCATCCACTGGTGGGCGATATCCATTTGGTAGCTGCTATATCATTGGCAGGAAGCAAATAAACCTGAGCCTGATCAATACCAAGATCGGTTTGTCCGTAGTCAGAAACTGCCCTGAAACGGATCACGCAATTGGCAGAAGTGGAACTTCCGATATTGATGATATTCCTTTTCCATGCCGTTGCCACAGTAAGTTTTTTAACAAAGCTGAAACTTGTTCCGCCATTGGTTGATAAATAAACAGAAAGACTATCATTACCTGATGTATTGAGATACCAGAAGTCGAGCAATTTGCTTCCTGCAGGAGTAAGATCCACATAAAGGTCCATAATGCCGTTGGTATTATTGGCTGCCATCCATGTATGGAAGCGTGCAGAATGTGCAGTTGCATTGGCTCCGGCAGGAGAATAAACTCCGCCATAACCCTGTGTCCAGTTGCCTGAAATGGTATCATCATCCCTTCTCCATGAGTTGTTTCCGAAAGCGGGAGTATTGCTCCAGTATGTAGTAGGAACATCGTTGGTATCGTTCTTATTGACCCAGGTATTGTCAAAAGTCTCGATAAAAGGAATAGAAGCATAAGCCTGGGCAAAAACAGTTTTTACCAAAGTATCATTGGTGTGGTTTCCATCTGTATTTCCGTTGGGCAGGCTGGTCCATGCTTTAATAGTATAGGCACCTGAAGTGCTGAAGTTATATGAGCCTAAAGTGATAGGGCCATTGGTAGCAAATTGAGGTAACCCTACATTACTGAAAGGATATGGAGTCTGAAGTACATTGTTCACTTTCCAGGCAATAGTTGCAGTTTTAAGACTATCTGTTCCGAAATTCTTAATAGTAACAGTAATATTATTATTTCCAATTGTTACCGGAGTGCCAGGTGCATTTATGGCAGTCAATCCGGCATCAAACTGATAGACTACAGGAGGAGTCCATACAAAAGTAAGTCCCAAAACGGGAAGAACCGTAGTACTTATAGTCATGGTAGCATTATTTGCAGTTCCTGCTGTCGATGCACTCCAGTTGGTTGTTGTGGTTCTGTTATTATAATCGGTATTTGTCTGTCCACGTAATCCTACCTGACCTGAACTGTTTCCTGAAACTTTCATAGTTCCATAAACAACTTCAACCAAATTGGTTGTTTCCGAAAGTCTTATCTGAAAACTCAAGGTGTCGACTGAGCCTCCTGTAGAGCGTTTGAAGTTTCTCCATTCCACCACCAAAGTTCTGTTGGGTGCTGTTCCTATTGTAGCATAGCTCAGACGGGATATGGTTTGAGCCACAATGCCTCTTCCAAAAGCACTAACCCTGTTTTGAAGCGTTGCAGCTGCAGAACTGGTGGCGCTGATAGGATTAGCCACTGAAGAGTTGATCATATTAACGGAAGGTGTCAGGGACGATTGTCCGAAAGCAATCCATCCGTTAACATTTACTCCAAAAACATCATAATTGGTATTATTAAACTTAAAAGTAAAGCCAATTGGCAAACCAATACCGGAGTTAACGGTAATACTTCCGGCAGATACCGTCGAATCTGAAAAATAGGTTCCAGCAGCTGTGGTTCCTGTGCCCAATATTTTTCCGCCTCCTAAGGTGTCGAAGGTAGCCGTTGCCTGGCTGAATGCATAATTAGCAACCTGTGCATAAGAACTTAAGCTAAAAAGCCCAAATGCAAGTAACAAAAGAGTAATTTTTCTCATTGAGGTTCAATGTTTTAATGTGAGATTTAATTATTTTAGAAAATTTATCAAATTTAGTCAATTAACTAAGGTTAAGAAGTGGTAAAAGTGAGAAATAGATAAAGAGGGCTTTTTTATCTTCGGAACGAGGTTTTTTATAGATTAACCGCCTATTTTTCACTATAATTTGACGTTTGCCACTTTCCTTTTGTTGTGTTTATTCTCGAAAAGCCAATGATTTAATTTGTAACTCAGGTAAGCAGAACCACTGCCTACCAAAGCCCCCATGAATACATCGCTGGGATAATGCACTCCCAGATGGAGCCGTGAATAGCCCACAGCACCTGCATAAAGAAAGGAAGGAACAATGACATACCACTTGGGATAATTGATACTGGCCGATGTGGCTAAGGCAAAGGCCCAGGAGGTATGTCCGGAAGGAAAGGAAGGATCATGCTCGGTAGTCACATTATCGATAAAAGAATAAGTGTCATAAGGCCGCTTCCTTCCTACCGCATATTTTAAGGAATAGGTGATTATACCTGATACTACCACACTGGAAGCAAATATTATGGCCTGGCTCCTGCTGGCACTGTCTTTCTTAATCAAGGCATAGATCACGCTGCTGGCAGGAACAGCCAACGTCAAAGGCAAAACAGAATTTGATACGAACTTAAAAGTAGGATCAAGTGACTTATTCCGGTTTACATTGATCTTCCTAAGCAAATCGATGTCGGCATTTTGCCCATGTACCGTAGTAAAAAAGATGCCAATAACAAGAAGTGCAGTTAAGAGGTATTTCATGCCTTACAATTCAACAGTGAAAAGCAGGATACATAGATTATCATATACATTTCAGAAGTAATTTACTCATTCGTATGCGTTCTACCCGGCATTTGACAATAGTTCCTACTTCAGGCAGATTATTGTCTAAATGATCACAATCAGCGAAATATTCTTTTTCCGAACCATCCTTGACGAGCAGTTTGCTAACCTCCTTACCAAATTCATCCTTGTGTACTTCTGTTCCTGAAACAAAAAAGTCGTATTGGGCTCCTATCTTATAAAAAGGATGATCCGGCTCCAGATAATGCCTGAAAAGCTTAGGAGTACCCAGCATACGACATTTTATAGAGTCTCCTTCCGTAAAGCCATAATCCTCGTAATACTTCTTGCGCAGATAATGTAATTCCTCGTATTCGTCGAGTAAAACATAGTATTCTTCATCTTCGGCCAGGGTAACGAGATTGGTCACCAAAAACTCATAGGTCTTCCCTATTTCCAGCCTGCTAACCAAAACATCGGTTTGTGATAAGGATAAGTATAATTTGCCTTTCTTAATGCGGTCGACGCGGCAAAAAACCTGTTCGGAAAAATCGCGGGGGGGTTGCTCGCCAATATTTACAAAGGTGGTGTGGCCATTTACATCTTCAAGTTTCAGGAATCGCTCTGCCTTTTCTTCCGAGTTCAGTATCTCTTCGAAACCCAGGTTTCGAAACTTATAAATTTGTCCTTCCTTATAGTCTTTATGCTCAGGCTCAAGGTAAATTTTACCGGAACAACTGATCTTATCGATGCGGCAGTTCACACCCATTCCTTTTGTCAGGCCGTAGTCCCTATAAGCAGCAAATTTCAGTAAATGACGGCTGCCCAAATGGCTTTGTAATACAAGGAATTCTTCATCGTCGGGGGGTAGCAATATTTTACCACCTACTTTAAAAGAATAGGTCTGGCCTTCTTCAAAGAAATATGGAACTTGTTGTGTCATCGCTTTCAGCGCAACAGTATTCCGCCTATTTTACGATCTTTTTAATCGCTGCCAGAATAAATGCTCTTGCCTGTTCCGTTTCCAGAGGGGAAACCGACACGCCAGCCGTTTGCATTTGGTTGAATTCTTTGAACTGAAGTTTGGCCATATGAATGCACAAGGCTCTTTTGGTTTTGGCATCAGCCCCTATTAAGGCATCATACATGATTTTCACTTCTGTTTTCTTAGTCAGTATGCGCAAGTCTGTTTTGTTTACTAAAGGGAGATCGAAAAATGTCTTAATATCTTTACTGCTTACCTTTACTTTCTCTGTCTTCAGCACTTTAATGGTTTTAACCACAGTCTTCACCTTTTTTGGCTCTGCAACTTTTTTTGTTGCCTTTTCGATTAGAGTGGCAGATGCTTTTTCTTCTGCTACTTCTACCCTGTTCACAGGTTGCATATCGTTGATACGTATCTTGAAATCGCTCAACACATTCATGTAGTTAATGTATGCCTCGTAAGGAGTATTATAAGGGTTGAAGTACTTATGAACATCGCCGTCGGAGAACCACTTGGTGCACATGTAGTAGAAATGGTCAGAGGTTTGGAGATATTTCCAGTCGAGTTGCAATTTAGGATCAGCAATATCCAGTACTTTATGTTCAAGATCGTATAACTGCTTGAAAGCATCGTCCTGTAGTTCGTTTCCGAGCCATGCTGTGAGGTCGCGTTCTTCGTCGGCCCATGAAATGGGGTAAGGCACATGAACTGCTGCCACAGGCTGCATCTTCTCCGAAAGTTCGGAAGGTGTAGAAAACGAATAATTGGAATGAGAGAATACCCTGCGCGGCAAAGCCCTCATAAACTCAAAGATGCCGGTCTCCGGCCACTGATGTTCGCCAAAGGTTTCATAATCCATAAAGAGATTGATGGTTTCCTGAGCGGGATCTACCTGATTGAGCCAATCCACATATTTCTCAGTGGTCAATGGCCAGCCATCCCAACTTTGTTGCGAAAAACGGAATGCAATATCGTCGCTAAGCATGAAATTCTTCAGAAGGACTTTCAATTTGGGGTTGATAGCATTGCAATACATAAAGTTCGGGCTCTTCCATCCCAGAATATGTTTGGCTCCTTCAGTAAGAATGGTTTTGAAGCCCATTTCGGCTACCATCTCTCCTATTCCATCCGAATAGATCAACTCAGTGTTACGGAAAGTGGTGGGTTCTTTTCCAAAATATTTCACAACCTTTTCTTTCTGTGCAGCTACCTGACGAAAGAATTCGTCCTTGCTGCGCAGAGCAGACAATGAGTGAGAATAGGTTTCGGCCAGAAACTCCACACAACCGGTTTCAGCCAGTCTGACGAAGCTTTCCAGTACGTCGGGAGTGTAGCGCTCAAACTGGTCGATGACCGTTCCTGACAAAGAGAAACTGACCTTAAAGGCATTGCCATTCTCTTTGATAAGATCGAGCAGCAGTTGGTTCATGGGCAGATAGCATTTGTCAGCAATACGCCTCAGAATATATTTGTTGCGGTATTCGTCGAAATAGAAATGGTTGGTACCAATATCAAAAAAACGATAGTTAGCGAGCCTGAAAGGCTGATGTACCTGGAAATAAAAACAGATTGTCCTCATTCTATAC
>CAZNRQ010000083.1:0-9671 GCA_964574845.1 uncultured Bacteroidales bacterium | reverse complement strand
ACGAATTATGAAAAGAACGACATTGTAAGAATGAAGTTGTTGTGCGGGCGCACTTTCAGGACTTCATTCCTTTATTAAATTTGATGAAACAAAGATAGCATCAACGCAAAGGCGAAATCAAGCGCAGAATAACTTGTTTTGATTAGGTATTATTACCTGTTTTTGAGATATTGTAATTTGTTGGAATGCCATAGACCTATCAAATGAGCTATTTCGGATCCTTGGTTGGCAACAATAATGAAGAGCTATAAGAATCAGAATTATTTAATACACTCCATAAGGTGATAATTCCTGCTCGTAAATTATATCAAATGAAGAGAGATTTCTCCATTTTTCTAATTCAATAGAGATTTGTGTTATGCTATAAGAGCATTGTCCGCTTCTAAGCCAATTTTTGTACTCTTCAATTTTATCAGCAGGTCCTTCGGCTTCAATGTATATTTTGTCGTCATCAACATTCATAACAAAACCGTTTATTCCTAATTTCACAGCATGTTGTAACGAAAAGAAACGAAACCCAATGTGCTGTACATTTCCTGTTAAGGTTATATTTATGTGGATCATTAATTCTCCAGCTATTTAATCTTATTTACTTAATTAAATTTAGGTATTGTAAAGTGTTTTTTTAGAAAGGACTATTACATGGAAATTAATTTCCAGTCGCCAAACCATTCACTGCTATTCAAAACAAAAGAGCAAACAATATTGGTCCCTTTTTGGCTTCGGATCAAAAGATCACCAAATGAATACATGAGGTCGATCCATTCCTCCTTTAGATTTTGATGCAAGGATTGTTCATGATATCTTAAAAAAACGTGCCACGATTGATTTATGTCGTTATCGTACTTGTCTATTATGTCGGACAAATCATTGCGTATGTCTATTTCTTTTGATAGTTTAGCGGACAAAATCATTCATGAAGGATTTGAAGTATTTATAGTCAAGGTAATACGAGTTTTAATTTGCAAATGTATCTGACTAATTAGAAATGAACCAAGAGCAGAAATACTTGTTTCGCGTAGGTCTTTATACCTGTTTTTGGATGGACGTTTTTCGTTGCTTCTTATATTAATAAGCTAAACGAGGCATAATAATTTCAGAAAGTGGTAAGAGATGGCTATAAAAGGAAACGGCGCACACGAATGTGCGCCGTTTCCCCTAAGAAAAAAAAACTAATTTCAATATTGCTATTGGAATTAACGCCATTTACTATTAATGCCAGATTACAGCTAACAGAAAGTCGCAAATTTTGTAATGCAAAGAAACAAAATTTGATTTATTAATACTACGGTATAAAGACCTGTTTTTGCCTAGGTCTTTATACCTGTTTTTTTGGCGTTGTTATAAGAAATGCGTTTTTGTAATAGATCGGATGGAATTAGTGTTGGCCTAAATAAAATATAGCGGCATGCCTCACGGCAGTCCGCTATATTTATTAAACAATTAAACCAAAACATTTTATGAAAAGAACGACATTATATAAATAAGCCGATGTGCGAACGCACTTTCCGGGCGTTATTCCGTTTTTTAATTTAAAGGAGAGCTAATTTTATGCTTATTTTGTTTGGAAAAATTTTGGAAGAAAATTTCATCTACCAACTCTTGCCTCTTTATCTTCTTTTCAAACCTACTAACCAGCGTAACTGCTAGGATAGCGATGGGCATCAGAGATAGTAAAAAAATTGCACCGGTACTCATTAGAACTCCTTTGATCTTGATTGTGAATGAATGCGGCAAAATTAGGTATTGTTGTCGCGGTGTACCAAGAGTACAAAGACCTGTTTTTATATAGGTCTTTATACCTGTTTTTCGCGAAAGGGAGGTGGGGTGTCAAAGGCAATTTAATGCCATTGAACTTGATATTGAATAAGAAAATGCCTCTTATGACTTGATAACTATGGGGGGTATATTTATTGTTTAAAGAGTCACGCTAAGCTTATGATAATTCATGTCTCTAAATGGCATAAGTATACTGACAGACTCGCGTTGTCCTGAATAGGTATTATTTTTTTACCTGGCTCAACGAAATTACTTTGGTAGTATTTCGAACTTTATCCAAATATTGGTCATGTATTGATTTTGCTTTTTTCTGCTTTTTCTCGACCATACTTGCAAAAGAGAGCGCAACAATAGTTAGTGGTATTAGCGATAATAGTAAGATAGTTTGTGTGTCCATAGTAAGCCTCCTTTACATCTTTAATATTAAAAGAACAAATATACCCTCATGCTGTAATAGAAGCAAATGTGAAAAGACATGTTTTTTGGAGGCTTTTTCGCCTGTTTCAGCTAGGTAAGAATTGCTCACAATTTTTAGGCAAATTATCACTTTTCTGTTGATAGTTAAATCCTTCGAGCTATATTTTATCATATAGGCGCCGCAATTAGCGTCTATCTCAAAGCTGTAGTTAGTAATGCCGGATCATTGTTTCAATGCTACAAATGGTCTCAGGGTATCGTATACCTTCAGTTCGCCATGAAGGGGCGTATTGGCAGATATATGTATCTGATTTTTGCAGGCAGATATTTGTACTGGCTTATTATGTTTAATGGTGAGTGTTAAACTTTGATTTTTTTTTCTGAAATATATCTCTTACTTAATCAACTAGCAAATCTGAAATCTTGTTTAGGCTGATTAATATTTACTTTTCAAAATTTTATTAAATGACGGCTGGATTCCGACCATTAATTAGGAATAAAAAATAATATCATGCTACAATTTCCAAGGGTGCAAAACATGGTTTACAATAGGTTCTTGTAGCTGATTGTATTATTTCTTCTTTATACTTCTTCCGATGTATATTTTTCAAGAAATGATTCGTGTTCCAACTCTTCCTGTTGTATCTTTTTATCCATCCTGCCGGCTGTTATTATTCCCAGTATCGCTGTAGGAGTAATAAGTAGTAATAGTAATAAAATACCTGAATCCATGTTTTTCTTTTTAATTTTAATTCGTAATTAGGACGACCACAAAATTATGATTTATGCAAAGGTTCATTAAAGAGCGAATGAGCTTGTTTTGTGGAGGTCTTTATACCTGTATATTGCCTGTTCTGAAATTCTGTATTATGAATACTGATTTTATTATCACATTTACATTGTCAGATATGAATGAGCAAGTATTACATCTTGAGAAGTAACCCGGAGAAAATGAAAAAAGGCGATACACTTTGCAGTATATCGCCTTTTAACTAACCTAAACAATTAAACAAAAACGAATTATGAAAAAGCAAGATGAAACAATATGGCCGTTTGACACTTGCCATATCTATTTAATAAGCTGTTTTCTAATTGAGGATCTTTAAACTTTGCATTAATGTTTTTTTTGTCTTATTGGACATGGGTGGTTCATGTATTTTTTTAATCATACAAGAACTTGCGTGTAAAACAAAATCTAAATTGTCTGCTGCTTCATTTTTCTTTATTTTGAAATCAGCAATGTATTGAACTTTTGATATTTTGATTTTGTTTTCGACAACTGCTATTCCGATTATAGCCAAAATTGAAATAGGTGTCGTAATTAGTAACAGTATAATTCCTAATTCCATTTTTTTTACTTTTTAATGATTATCTGGTTTTATTTCTTTGTGTTTGCAGTTTAAATCGCATCAATCGTCTTAATCCAATAATGCTACAGAGGTACGTAATATCTCCCATCGTGACCGACCAGGTGGTTTTTATATGCATTTAATATGAGCTCAGAAGTACGCCTGCTTCCAGTCTTTTTAAAAATATTGGCTCTGTGGCCTCCGGCAGTGCGTGGACTGATGGAACATGCTTCAGCGATCTTTTTATTATCGTAACCTTTTTCTACAATTAAATATAATATTTCCATTTCGCGTTTGGTGAGCGATCCTGTCATTGATTGTTTTTCTTCATGAAGCATCTTCTGATTCAACAAACACTCAGATAGTGTGGTCAATAGTTCGTTTGAGAAATAACTTTTTCCTTCGCACACATTACTTATAGCAGTCCATAATTCCTGTGCGTCAGTGTTTTTTAGAAGATATCCTTTGATGCCCATATTTATTGCCTTCAACAGGCAATCTTTATCGTCAGACATAGTCAGTATTATAAACTTCATATCCGGGTGCTCTTTCTGTGCGATTTCAATTGCCTCCATACCCGTCATCACTGGCATTTTGTTGTCCATAAGTACCACATCCGGTAATTTCTTCGCAATAAAATCCAGGAATTCCTTCCCATTTTTACATTCTCCAATAAGTTTTACTTCAGGTAGCACAGAGAGTAAAACTTTGATTCCTTCCCTGACAATGCGAAGGTCTTCGACAATTAGAATTTGCATTTTGTTTTTCATTTTGTAAGTTTTATAGTGTATTCAAAGTCATCAAATCATTATGATTATTATGGATACAAATTTACACCCACATGGAATCGTATATCAAGCGTTATATAACTTGACTTTTGCAGGTTATTTAGCCTGTTTTATTGCAAGTTAAAAACAGGTAAATGAGAATAAAGGGTATGAAGCCGAAGCTTTCTAATAATTTGTTTTATTGTTATTTACGACGGACAGGATCGAATATCAATGGATGATATTCCCTAATATAATATTAGATTTGAAGAGATCTCTTCTGTCTTTTTGCCTAAAGAAGTGTAATAAGACCAGAATGTTCAAGAATATTTTGAAACAACCTTGATGTGACGGCTATGTAATATATTGTGTAGTAGAAATAATTTTGAAGAGCCGACCGTTAAGTAGAAAACAACCTACTTGACAAGACCATTCGTATTGTCGGATTTATTTAAAAGATTTTCAGCAATCTATGATATTGTAAGGGGATTACTTCTCTAGATTGAATTTGCCATCCTGACCGATAATGTTGTTTTTATAAGCATTTAATATCAATTCCGGGGTGCTTCTACTACCGGTTTTCTTTAGAATGCTAGCTCTATGACCTCCCGCTGTGCGAGGACTTATGAAGCATATCTCAGCAATTTTCTTGTTGCTGTAACCTTTGTTGACAATTAAATATAAAATTTCCATTTCACGTTTTGTCAACTCTTCCATCATGGTTTCTTTTTCCTTTTTCTGGTTGGTTGTTGTGACAAAACAATTGGAAAGTGTGGTCAATAATTCGTTGGTAAAATAACTTCTGCCTTCATAAACATTGGTAACTGCTTTCCAAAGTTCCTCTTCATTAGTTGTTTTCAATAAATACCCTTTAACACCAAGTTTCAGGGCTTGCATAAGGTATTCTTCTTCATCGCAGGAAGATAATATGACAAACTTTATGTCGGGATAAAGTTTTTGTGCTGCTTCAATGGCTTCAAGACCATTCATAACAGGCATTTTGATGTCGATCAGAACCACATCAGGCATTTTATTCTCTATAAATTCGAGAAACTCCCGTCCGTTTTTACATTCTCCAATTAGAAGCGCATTAGGCAAACTGGATAGTAAAACCTTTATGCCCTCTCTCACAATTTGTAAGTCTTCAACCATCAGAATGCGTAACTTAATATTCATAATAATTATGGTTTTTATTTGAAATGTAAAAGAATTTTTATTGTCACAAATATAAGCACAAAATTTGAAAAACCAATAAATCCTCTAAATATCTTTTAACTTTCCCTGATTTATAATATTTTGTTTGCGTCAAAAGTAATATTTACTTTTTTATAATGGCTAGCTGTTTCACCATTAAATAATTGTTGGTTTTTTCGTGTAAAACTTCCCCTTTTACTATAAACTATCAGGTTCCCTCCTGATTTATTTCTGATTATTTTATAAGAAAATTGTCGACGCATACCACTAAAATATTCTCATAAACAGGTAAGTGTATCGTAATCTGAAATACTTATAGGCTAAAAGACCTATTAAAAAACAGGTTGTGCCTCAGTCCCTATTCAGGTCTTTTTCCTCTTGATTCCAGATTGTCCCTGATACTACTTTTGAGTTGCTAAAATTACAGATTATGCAAGATATAAAACAAATTCCCGATAGCATTACTGAAGTTACTGAGAATCTTAGGTCTTCGGTCCATGCAAAGCAAAGTTCGCAACTTTTAACCGATGAATCTTTATTGAAAGATTTGTTCCGGTTGAATGGTTTTATCGAGGTTCCTATATTATTTTTTCTCGATGAAGAATTTAATGAAGCTTATTATAGATTATCAAAATGTTATAAATTAAAAACCCCTAAAAAACAAACAAATGAAAAATTTTAAATTTACTTTAATGGCCATTATTATGGCTATGTGCTTATTCGCGCTGAATAGCTCAGGACAAACCGTTGGTGGTTTGGGTGCAGATTATCCAACATTGAAAGCCGCTTTCGATGACATTAATTCTGGTAATAATACCGGTGATATTGTTCTGCAGTTAGTCGATAATACCGTCGAATCTGAGACTGCTGTACTTTATGAAAGCGGGCACGGAGGCACATCAGATTATAAGTCAGTTACAATATATCCTATGTCTTCTGGTCTTACCATAAGTGGATTTATTGTGGGTCCCTTGATCAACCTGAATGGGGCAGATAATGTCACAATTGATGGAAGAGTTGAACAATCAGGTGGAAAGAATCTTGTAATAACTAACTCAAGTCATGGAGATTTGCAGAATAAAGCGAGCACATTTTTGTTTACAGAATCGGCAGAAAGAAATACTATAGAATATTGTATAATAAAAGGGTCTGATATTAGTACAGTAAGTGGTAATATCTTTTTTTCTACATCTACTTCCGGAAATGGAAACGACGATAATATTATAGACAATAATGATTTTACAGCGGATGATGGTGATCGTCCTGCTAATGCAATATATTCAGTAGGTACTTTAGATCATGAAAATAGTGGAATAATAATCAGCAATAATAATTTTTTCGATTGCTTAAGTGTCGGAGACTTATACACAACATGTATAAATTTAAATAATTTTACCACATCATGCACAATATCAGGTAATAGTTTTTATGAAACAACAGCCTTTGTCCTTACAGGCAGTTTTACCCGTGCAATAATTTTTATTCAAAATGCTGGAGTAGGATTTACTATTACTAACAATTATATTGGCGGCAGTGCAGTTTCTTGTGGTGGCACTATATGGACCAAAGCAAATATTTCAGATAATATTTTCTTTGGTATTTATTTAGAAACAGGATATGGGACTGCCAATAGTATTCAAGGCAATTTTATAAAAAATTTCGCATGGAGCAATTCAGGTTCTTCAGCCTGGACAGCCATACACATTCAAGCTGGAGATGCAAATATAGGCACAACTACGGGGAATACAATTGGAGCAAGCAGCGGTACTGGATCAATTACAGTTACTGGAAATGCCACAGGAACCAATTTTTATGGAATAAATATAAATAGTACCGGTACAATGGATTGTGAAAACAACAATATTGGTTCAATTACAGTGTCAAACGCCAGTACAAATGCAAGTAATTTTTTTGGTGTTAACAAAGTAGTAGGTGCTGGAACAACAACTATTAGCAACAATACTATTGGAAGTACTTCAACTAGTAACAGCATAAATGCCACATCGGTTTGTTCAGGTTCATATAATCAGACTGTAATTGGAATAAACAGTGGTGGAACTGGTACAATTACTATTAGTAATAATACAATTGCAAATATGACTAATGGAACGACTAATTCTTCTACAGTGAGAAGAGGTGTTGTGTGTGGAATTACATCCTCAGATGGCACAAATACTATTTCTAACAACACGATTTACAATTTATCAATAGCAAATGCAAATAGTGCCGCCAATCCAGCTTCGGTTGCAGGAATTCAACTTACAGGGGTAACTCAAAAAACAGTTACCGGAAATACAATTTATAATTTATCAAATACTTTTGCCACATTTGCAGGTTATGTTTTTGGAACTTATTTTATTGGCGGATCAGCTGATAATGAATTCTCAGGAAATAAAATATACAATCTATCTGCAACAGGAGCTACGGTAGGTGCAGCTAACATTATCGGTTTGAATTATACTTCAGGAACTGGTGCAAATGTCGTAAAGAGTAATTTTATTTATAATTTATCTGTACCAAATACAACATCAGCAACAGCCAATATCTATGGTATTAAAATTGCCTCCGGCGCTACTACATATTCAAATAATATTATTAGTCTGGGTGGAAATGCAAAAAATACCATTTACGGTATTTACGAAACTGGGGCGGCAAGTAATAATAACAATATTTATTTTAATACCGTTCATATTGGTGGGAGTTTGGCTTCTGGATCAACAAATAAATCTTATGCATTATATAGTGCAGTAACGACAAATACCCGAAACATTAAGAACAACATTCTAAGTAATATCAGGTCAACATCTGGTGGCGCCAATCTGCATTATGCAATTTACATTGTATCAGCGGGTGGTAATATTTTTTGTGATAATAATGATTATTATGTGTCTGGAACGGGAAGCATACTTGGATTTTACGGCGCAAATAAAACCAATTTGCCTGTTGTAACTTCACAGGATGTTAGCAGTTGGGCAATTAACCCTATGTATAGCAATGCAGCGGGGACCTCCGCTACTGATTACCGTATTGGTGAAGATTTAATAGGTACTAATATTTCAGGAATTACGGTTGATTATCTTGCAACAACAAGGAATAATCCTAGCATGGGAGCTTTTGAACGCCCTGTAAATATGTGGATAGGTACGATAAGCAATAATTGGAGCGTTTCTGGTAACTGGACAGGCAATGCTGTACCCTTAAACAATGCTAATATTATTTTTGATGCAAACCCCGTGAATCATTGTCAATTGGACCAGGATCGTAATGTTACTAATATTACCAATGCGCAATCAACATACCGAATGGTAACAAATGGGCATAAACTTACCATCAGAGGTATTCTATACTTGACAAATGGTGCTCAAATTGATGCTTCGGCAACAAATTCAACTGTAGATTACAATGGAACTGACCAAACAATACTTAATCCAAATGGATTAAGTCAGGGATATTACAATCTGACATTGAGCGGAAGTGGGACAAAAACGATGCCTGCTACTAGTTTATTAGTGACTTCTAACTTTGTTCTTTCAGGAACAGTTACGGCTTCTGCATTGTCATCGATTACAATTGGCGGCAATCTAAATATAGGGTCAGGTTCTGCTTTTATTACCGGGACTTTTAATCATTCAATTGCTGGTAATTTCACCAATAACGGAACTTTCAGTCCAACCACAGGGTATACAATTATATTAAACGGATCTGCAGTGCAATCCATTACGGGTACAGGAACAAAAACTTTTGCAAATCTGACCCTTAATAACAATAACCCGACTAATTTAAGCAATGTTACTATCAATGGGATACTTTCAATCGAAGGGACCTCAACTGTATCTACCTCAGCGCCTACTTACGGTACTGATGCAACGTTGCAGTATAAAGGATCAGCAGCTCAGACGACGGGAGTTGAATTTCCATCAACATTTTCAGCAAATGGTGGAGTCATAGTTAATAATACTTATGGGTTGACACTAGGAAGTTCAAAAACAATATCTAATTCACTTACTTTAACCACAGGAGCATTGAATATTAATCCTACGATCAATTTAACTGTACAAGGAACCACATATTTGGGTAATGCTCAATGTTTGGTTATAAAAAGTAATTCTTCTGCTTCAGGTTCATTTATTGATAATGGTTTTTCAGGTTCTGGATCGGCTAAGGT
>CAZNRQ010000082.1:7889-9758 GCA_964574845.1 uncultured Bacteroidales bacterium | reverse complement strand
AATAAAATATGAATGAAAGAAAAAAGCTGGAAAATCTTTTGCATCAAAATCTAATGGTTGACTTACTCTTGTCTGTAATCCTTGGCATTACGTTTTTCTATCTGATAGATTCTTTGGTGATGAATGTTGTATTACCAGGATTGGGTATACTGTTCGGGAGCGACCTGGAGGGCATGAAAGTGACGGTGCGTGGATATTCCATGGTTGATGGGGACATGGTGATTCCATATGGAATATTTATCTCAAAATTTATCATACTGCTATTGACCATTATTTTTTTGTGGTTGTTTTATCTCGCATATCGGAAAAGGAAAGTTAAGACAGAGAAAATGAATGAGGACTCTCAGGAACTCAGTTCGGGAGATATTTTGCACGTAGAAATGCGCGATCTTTTGAAAAACCTTGTTGAAATAAGGGATATTCTCGAAAATAAAAATAGAAAAAATCCGTCCCAACATTAAAACTTAAGAACTCATGTGGAGAATTCGTCTTTTTTTTGATTTTATATTTCGAAAGAACATTTTACTTAACTCATTTGCAATCATAATGGGGATTGTTGTAAGTATAGTTTTAATAAGCCTTTTCAATGATGTGGTTCTACCTCTGTTATTTGTAGTTGTCATAGGCAAGGCCCCCAAAGATTTAAATTATATTCATGAGCAAATACCCGGGCTTACAATTCGATACGGACTTTTCATTCAAAACCTGATCTGTTTTGTGGGAATAATGCTTATTGTTTTCCTGTTTTATCATTATTTTCATCGTACTCAGGCAAAACGGGAAAAAGAATTGGCAGCAAAAGTAAAACCCACCTTTAGAGACGGGGTTAATCTTGAAATCAGAGATTACTTAAAAATTTTACCCCAGATCAAAGATGCTTTAATAAATAAAAAATAAGAGTCGAATTGAATCTGCCTAAAGCTTCTTCCATGGAACATCTTTTCATTAAGTATGCTTATATTTGCAAGCTATCAGCTAATCTGGCAGATCACAATTGTCAATCAAAAAATTTACTGATGCCAGGGGGGGGTATTTGAAAAATAATAAAACCTCTTCAGTAGACAAGGTTGATTTTAAACAGACGGATGACACCACTACAAATTAAAAAGCTGGATTATTGGTTAGGAATACCACTTGTTTTTATTCTGACGGTATGGGAAACGATATTTTCAGTTTTTACATACCACAGTTCACGGAAAGAAGGGCCTTCTAAAATTATTTTTATCAAGCTTACAGAACAGGGATCCACGGTACTGGCATTCTCGGCTATGCAAAAAGCTGTTGAGATGGTGGGAAGATCCAATGTTTTTATTTGGGTTTTTGAAGAAAATAAGGCCATATTGGAGATATTACAAGTGATACCGATTGAAAATATTATTACAATCAGAAACAAAGGCTTACTGAATTTTTTGTATCAGGCCTTACAGGGATTGTATCGAATAAAGAAACACAGAATAGATACCGTTATCGATATGGAGTTTTTCTCCAGATCATCAGCCATATTGTCTTATGGTTGCGGAGCACACAAACGGGTGGGATTTCACCGCTATCGCAGCAAACTTCCTTATCGTGGAGATCTGATGACACATAAGATAGAGTATAACCCGAATCAGCATACTGCTCTTGCTTACAGGCTTATGGTTGAATCACTACAGAAAGATAAGAAGGACACTTCTCTCTTTGAAATTAATATTTCGCAATTCAAGATCCATACTCCTGTATATACCCCTATACCGGAGGATGTACTTTCCATAAAAAAACTCATAGAAAAGGAATTTGCCGGGGAACTGATTTTTCCGCTGGTTCTGATCAATCCGAATGCCAGTGATCTTATCCCTGAACGCAGGTGGGATGAGGGGAACTTTATAG
>CAZNRQ010000082.1:0-7879 GCA_964574845.1 uncultured Bacteroidales bacterium | reverse complement strand
ACACAAAAGCTGATCCGCCATTTTGATAAAAAGCTGACCATCATAATTACGGGATCACCAGATGAAATGCTAAAAAGCAGGGAAATTTTTCAAAAGATTAACTCAGATCGCGTAGTGAGTCTGGCCGGGAAAACCGAACTAAAAACCTTGTTTGCATTATATTCTATAGCGGATGTATTGATAACCAACGACAGTGGTCCGGGGCATTTTGCTTCTATGACCCGCATAAAAAACATTGTTCTTTTTGGTCCCGAAACACCCAAACTTTTTGGTCCATTGGGTCTAAACAGCCATATAATCGAATCAGATTTGGGATGTCGTCCTTGCGTAAACCATTTTAATCATAGAATGCCGCAATGTAAAAATAATGTCTGCATGCAGTCCATTTCGGTGAATACGGTTTTTGAAAAGGTACTTGAGGTAATGTAACATAAGCCAATTGGCAAAAAGGAGTCCCCTTTTTTTTCTGACCTACTTCGATATGGCGCGGTAATCATTAATAAACAAATTATTAATTCTACTTGCAGTATGTGACAGAAAGATTATGAAATTATTGGGGTTTAGTATCAGACAAGCCACCGAAATTAGTCATTCGGACATAATTCTTAAAATTTTTAATTGTCTCCTTCTCCATTTCATGGAGTTCATAATCTGTTAGATCCTCGATAAAACAAGTAGGATCTTCTCCAAAAACATCTCCTGTCTGAAAATAGGCCATGGTACGGCATCCCCCACAGGTATAGCGGTATTTGCATTTTCCGCATTTTCCGCCAAAGTTTTCACGTGAAACTATTTTTCTGAACAGATCAGAATGAAACAATATTTGCTCCAGATCCTCCTTCAAAACATTTCCTCCTTCAATATGATCGCCTAGTAAGGGGCATGGTGTCACATTCCCTTCGGGAGTGATTGAGAAAAACGATCCACACCAGCAACCCACAGAAGGATTGGTAGGAACTTCGTTGTTGAGTTTTGACTGCCCGGTTTCTGAAGCATAAATTTCTGCTGGAAGGAAAAAAGGAACATAACTCATATAACCATGAAAATCTTTTCTTAATGCAGGGTGAATTTTATTCTTCAAAATTTCCTTATTAAACATCAGGTGTTTTGCATCCGAATGTCTGGGGGTGAAGGGTATTCTGTTAAAGGGGAGCCTTAACTCTTTGATTTTTGCAAGAGTGATAGCAAATTTCTCAGCGGTATGCGCACCGGCAGCCACGCAGATGTTCATCCGAATGTTTGCCTTTTCCAGTTTGGCGATCAGCTGAAGTATTTTGTCTGTTTCTACACAGCGGCTGTCTGCATTTTCATCGTTATCTATAGAATTAATACCCAGTGAAATCATCAGATTATCCCCCAACAGGCCTTTTAATTTCTTAATATTTTTTTCGTTCAATGTGGCTCCATTACTGACAATACTTATCCTGAAGCCTATCTTATCGGCTTCCTGCAACAATTCAAAAGCATCTTTACGTAATAAAAACTCACCCCCTGAAAAATCAATATTGCGAGTACCCAATCGATATGCAGGATGAAAAATTCTGTTTACTATCTGTTCGAAAGTCAATTCATTTCCCCACGCGACATCTTTCAAATGTGAACCACTGGAACAATGTTCGCACGAGTAATTACATTTTCGAGTGGTTTCGAAATACAGGGTATGAAAACTACCGCTCATGATTTTTTTATACAAATTTAGGACAAAAGGGCAAGAAAATGTATATTTGCTAAAATATTTCCTATGAAGTGGGTGTTTATTCTGGGTGGCTCAAGTGGTTTTGGTCTGGCATCGGCACGTTTATTCGCTGATAAAGGTTATAATCTTTTTATTGTTCATCGTGACCGTAAGGGCAACATGCCCGAAATCGAAAGATCGTTTCAACTTATGCGCGAAAAAGGAATCAGCGTTGTCAACATAAATACAAATGTCAATACGGCAGATGGTCAAGAGCAGATTATTGCAAAGTTAAAAGAGACATTGAAAGAAACTGAAAAAATCTGCGTTTTTTTACATTCCTTAGCTGATGGGAACATTAACCCGTTGATAGGGTCTTTGTCTAAGAATTCTTTTTTTACTCTTTTGAGCGAAGATGATATCACACATACCATACATGCAATGGGCAGCAGTTTTCTTTTATGGAGTCGCTTGCTGCATGACCATGGATTCTTTCACAATCCTGCTCGTATCATAGGCATTACCAGCGAAGGGTCCCATAAGGTTATTCCCGGTTATGCCGCGGTTGCTGCTGCCAAATCTGTTCTCGAATCGGGTTGTCGTTATCTGGCTTCCGAACTAGCCCCATTTGGTATAACCACCAATCTGATCAATGCAGGTATTACCGAAACTCCTGCTCTTAAGGCAATCCCTTCCTCTCAGAAGATAATAGAAACTGCGATTAGAAGAAACCCCTTTAAGCGACTGACCCTTCCTGAGGATGTGGCAAAAGTGATCTGCCTGCTTGCCACCGATGAGGCAGGGTGGATAAACGGTGAGATTATCAGGGTGGATGGTGGTGAACAACTAATGATGTAAGTAAGAGTGGTATCTTTGCATACATATTATTATAAAACAAGAAACACAGAAAAATGATAAGTGGTACCCTCGAAAAAAAAATCATAGACAGTTTGCCCTATGGAAGACAGTTTCTTTTTGTCGATAGTGTCACTAATGTCAGCGAAAACGAAATCATTGGCACTTATGCCTTTCAAAAAAACGAAACTTTTTATCAGGGACACTTCCCTGAAAAGCCAATAACCCCTGGTGTAATTCTTGTTGAAACCATGGCACAGATAGGGTTGGTTTGTTTTGGCATATATTTACTTCATCTTCAAGAAACACGGCAAGAATATCTGCCTTTTCTTTCACATATTGAAGCAGATTTGATTTTGCCGGTTTATCCCGGTGAAACAGTGAGTGTTCAGGCCCAAAAAGTATATTTTAGGAACAATATTTTGAAATGTAAAATAAAAATGATCAATTATGAGGGTAAAACTGTTGCCACCATGACAGGAATTTGTACCATTAAATTTATTTCAAAATGAACAGAGTTGTTGTTACGGGTATTGGTGTGGTTGCGTCGAACGGATGCGGAAAAAATGAGTTTTTGAACTCGGTAAAAAATGGAATTAGTGGCGTTAAGAATATACCGGATTTAGAGAGTCTAAATTTTGGTTGTCAGATCGGAGGTATTCCCGACATCACTCGATCATCTTACTTGCCTGTATTGAAAAAATACGATATGGCAAATGTCGGTTCCACTGTTTTATTAGCAACCATGGCTGGTTTGGAAGCATGGGAAGATGCAGGATTAAGCATTCCTGAGTATAATTCAACAAATGTTGATGCTGACACGGGGGTAATCGTTGGTACCGGGTCGGCTAGTATGGATCTGATATGCAATACACTTATACCACTGGTAAATGAAGGCAAGGTCCGAAAGATTAGAAGCAGTATAGTAGAACAATTGTTATTTAGTGCTCCAGGAGCCTTTTTGTCAGGAATATTGGCAACCGGAAATATATCAACTACAAATTCCAGTGCTTGTGCTACCGGTACCGAATCAATATTAATGGGGTATGATGCTATTCGATACGGTAAGGCCAAAAGAATTCTGGCTGGCAGTTCTGAAGGATATTCACCGTATTATTGGGCTTATTTTGATTCGGTAAGAGTTACGGCAACTGCCTTTAATGAGTCTCCCGAAAAAGGGTCCAGGCCCATGAGTGCGACTGCCTGTGGACTGGTTCCTGCCGCAGGTGCAGGAATGCTGATTCTGGAAGATCTTTCTTCTGCTCTTCAGCGTAATGCCCCTATTTATGCTGAAATTGGTGGAGGGTTTATGAATTCAGGGGGCCAGAGAAACGGAGGGACAATGACTTCTCCAAGTTCGTCAGGAGTGCAACTGTGTATAAGTCAGGCATTAAAAAGTGCAAAAACCAGACCAGAAGAGATTGATTGCATATCCGGTCATCTGTCGTCCACCATGGCCGATGTATTTGAAATACAAAACTGGGTTGCTGCTCTGAAAAGGGACAAAAGCAATTTCCCCTATATAAATTCGCTCAAATCCATGACGGGTCATAGTCTGGGGGCCAGTGGGGCAATAGAAACCATTGCAGCTGTGATGGAGATTGACAATCAATTTATTCATCCCTCCATCAACTGCGAAGATGTTCACCCTGAAATTTCAGAAATGATACATACCGAAAAGATACCCCGGACCCTTATCACGAATAAGGCTGTTAACACTATTGCCAAGACCAGCTTTGGATTTGGAGATGTGAATGTTTGTTTAATTTTAAAAAAGTACAAATAATATGGAAGAAATAAAAAATAAGGTCATAAAAATTCTTGACAAATACATCTTCGATAAAACCATTTGGGATAGGATACCTGAGAATCCAAGAATTATTTTCGATTTGAAAATTAATTCTGCCCGGATAGTTGACATAATTATTGACATTGAAGAGGAATATGACTTAGAGTTTGATAATAAGTCCCTCCAAAAATCAATAACGCTTAATGATATTATTGAAGTAATCAGAACAAAAACCGGGAAATAAGAATGTGCTATATTGGCAATGATGTATTATCAATTAAGGACAGAAGTAACCAAAAGAGTTTTTCCAATCAAAAATTTTTGAGAAAAATTCTTACAGACAAAGAATTGTATTGTCTGCAGGACAGTGATTTTTGTTTTCAGTCTTATTTGTTTTGGACTTGTAAAGAAAGTGCCTATAAAATTGCAGTCAAAAAAGGGTACAACCTTGCTTTTGTTCCTCAATATTTTGAAGTAGTTAGCCATAAAGTTCAAACGGAAGACAATATCTCTATTATTACCGGTAGTATCAGTTTTGAGGAGACATTGTTTTACTTCCGTTCGAAGATCACCACGGATTTTGTTTCAACCATAGCCTCTGAACATGAAAATGAGTTGTCTTACGTTTGTGAAAGTGCAGGCATATATATAGAGGGGGATTATAGTCTGCTCATGAAAACCAGCTTAAAGAAGGAAGTGTCGGAGCATTTTAGTGCTGATCCGGAACATTTTAGAATTTGTAAAAATCAGAATGGGGTCCCATATTTATGTAGCACTATTAATAAAATCATGCCCGATATTTCATTCAGCCATGATGGCCCTTACTATGCTTATGCCTTATTATATTCCCGACCATGATGGAAAAACAAAACACCCTGCCTCTTGTCAGTGTTCTTTTCTCCACCTATAACCATGAGGAATTTATTGCAAGGGCTGTGGAAAGTGTGTTACGGCAAAAAACCAGTTTCAGGTTTGAATTGGTGATAGGAGATGATTGTTCTACCGATAAAACTACCGAAATCCTGCGTGGTTATAAAGAAAAATATTCCGATATAATAAAACTATTTGTGGCAGAAAGTAATCAGGGTGTATTAAAGAATTCTCTGAACATTTTAAAAAACTGTAAGGGAAAATATTTTGCCATTTTGGAAGGTGATGACTATTGGACATATGAATTTAAACTCCAGCGACAAATAGATTTTCTTGAACAGAATTCCGACTATGAAGGATGTTTTCATGATGCAGAAATTATACCATGGGAAGTTAATGATGATCACAGTAAAGAACAATATCTCAGAGAGCATAAATACTATTCACAGTGCAATAATTACAAGTCAGATTTCTATTCCTGGGATGTGATAGAAAGGAACATTGTTCCTACTGCCTCTTTTGTTTTTCGAAACAATAAGCCTTTTGAGCAGTTTTTCGAAAAATTTTCAGACATAAAATTATCCTTAATATGGGCGCTTCAGATCTATGTGGTAGGAAAGGGGAAATTATTCTATTTTAACGAAGTGTGGTCGGCCTATAATGATCATTCGATGGGAATCTCCAAAACACAGTCTTTATTTGCTTTTAAGCTTTCGAATATTCTTGTGCTTAAACGCTTTGTTAAAGAAAAAGAGTTCCGTTATGTAAGACATTTCATTTATAGGACCATTACCCACGAGTACCTTCAAATATTGGTTTCGACCGAGCGTAGAAGTAAGAAAGAAATTGTTTTTTACAAGACCTTGATCCAATTCGTCTTTTACTATCTGAAAACTTTACGGTTCGAGATCAAGAACATTTTTGAAAACAAGAAGTATCTAAAAAATCAATAATGTGTGGAATAATCGGCATTTGGGATTTTAAAGATAAGATAAACAGGGATGAATTTTCATTTCTAAGAGATCTGCTGGCACACAGGGGGCCCGACGGAGCAGGCCTGTATTTCAGTGAAAATGGAAACATAGCTCTTGGACATAGGCGTTTGTCGCTGATCGATCTTTCGGAAACAGGTACACAACCTATGTGCAATGAAGACCGCACCATTTGGCTCACTGCCAACGGAGAAATATACAATTACAAAGAATTACGAAAAGAGCTGATTTCCCTAGGACATGTTTTTACCTCCTCTGGCGATTCTGAAGTAATTATTCATGGTTACGAGGAATGGGGCAGCAACTTGCCGGGAAAACTGAAGGGAATGTTTGCTTTCTGCATTTATGATGAAAATACACATCAGTTTTTTATGGCACGCGACCGTTTCGGTATCAAACCCTTCTATTACTATCATAAAAAGGATGTTTTTATTTTTGCTTCAGAACTGAAATCCATCGTTTCCTATCATGACTTTACAAAGGAAATTGACACAGTTTCTGTTTGTAACTATTTAACTTACCGTTATGTTCCCAGTCCACAAACCATTTGGAAGGACACCTATAAGCTGCCCCCCGCCCATTATTTAATAATAAAAGCAGATCAAACTACAGAAATCACGGAATACTGGAAGCTGGAGGCAAACAACCAACATTACAATGAAAAATATCTGGTTGAAAAAACAGACGAAATGCTCAATAAATCTGTTCAGGAACATTTGGAGAGCGATGTCAGCATGGGAAGTTTTTTAAGCGGAGGATATGATTCAAGCGCGTTAGTATATTATATGAACCGGCTTCATTATCCTACCCAAACTTTTTCTATTGGATTTAAGAACTGGGAAAAAAGTGAACATAAATATGCCGAAAGAGTTTCTTCCCAATTTGGTACAGAACATACGTCTCAGATATTGGATGATGCATCTTTGGATATTATTGACCAGCTGGTTTCTTATTATGATGAACCCTTGGCAGACATCTCCATTGTTCCTACCTATTTTGTAAGCCGGCTTGCTTCCAATAAAGTAAAAGCAGTTGTTTCGGGAGAGGGGAGTGACGAAATATTTGCAGGATACACCTGGCATCAAAACCATGGGGCAAAAACAACTTTGTGGGAAAGACTTTTTCGCTTAAAAAATTCTTTTCAGGGCATTGAGTTATTTTCTTTGTTGCATTATGCCAACGCCATGGCCATGGGATTGTATGACAAAAAAAACCTGAGAAAAACAATGGGTAACGATTTTCAAAAGGACATTCCTGACGATCCGTTCTGGTTTTATGGCAGACATTTTACTCCTGAAATCGGAAAGATAAAATCATTTCAGTATCTCGATATCAAAACATTTATGGGGGAACTGGTACTAACAAAAATTGACAGGGCCAGTATGGCAAATTCCCTGGAAGTCAGGGTTCCTTTTCTCGACCATGAACTGGTTGAGTTTTTATTCAGTCTACCGGAAAAAGATTATGTAAAGAAAAATACGCAGAAGTTTTTGCTTTATGAGAATATTAAAAACGTCCTGCCCAAAGAAATATTGCATAGAAAAAAGCAGGGTTTTGTTGGCCCTGACAGTTATTATATGAACATGGAATGGTACCAGAAAAACCTGAAAGGCAGCAGGCTGGTCAGTGAGGGAATAATTAACGGAAATTCCCTGAATGAATTAATTTATACCGAGGATCACTGGAGATTGTGCAAAT
>CAZNRQ010000081.1:0-9767 GCA_964574845.1 uncultured Bacteroidales bacterium | reverse complement strand
CCGAGCCGTTATCGTTGGTACCGGTGCCGGTTTTGGTATCGTAATGCCCGTCGACTATCAGGTAGGTGTTGGGATAGAGCGTCCCCGTTTTGGTGACTACTATATTATATAAGGTATTGCCCGAATAGGTGAAGTTGTCCAGTACGATATCAGTATATCCGAAGGATTGGTATTTGGACACCAGCCAGTTTTTGGTATTGGTAAGGGCTGTAGTGCCGGGCTGCTTCACACCCAGGCTTTGCAGTTTGATCAGGTCGGTCAATACTGTATCGTATGAAACCAGGTTCACCACCGAATGATAATAGGGATTGTTGAGTTGGGCAAAGGAAGTGGTGATAAAAAGGGTGAAGAAAATAGTAAGTAGATTCCGCCGTTGTGCGAAGTTTGCAAGCAGTGTGAGTTGTGTACGTTTTGTCCGTTGTGCGAAGTTTGCAACTTCGCACACTATAATACGTAGTTTGCAACTACGAAACATTCTACTGCGCCGCGCACGTTGTGCGAAGTTTGCAACTTCGCACACTATAATACGTAGTTTGCAACTACGAAAAATATTATTCAGCATAAATATCCACTTTAATAACTTCAATTAAACAATCCAATCCTGCATAATCCCGTGCACTTGAATACAAGTAATCTTCCGGTTTTTCAACAATACCCGCTCTGACAGGATTGTAGTGGATATATTCTACCTTTTGCCTAAGGAATTCATTTGAGTAAACTTCAACAGAATGACTATTTTGAATCCAGACCTGAAAGTCCTTATTCCTTTTACGCTTTGAAGCTTCAAATGAGAACAAATTAAGCATCCAGTCCTGTCGGCTCTCATTTCCTGTTTTTATTGTTTCAACAATTTTCTTACTCGTAAATTTCTTGAAATCACAAACCACCTGACTCAAATCCTCCTTAACACTTTGAACCACCAAATGCATATGATTGCTCATAATCACCCATGCAAAGATATTAAGTCCTTTGTTGCTCTGGCAATATTTTAAACTTTCCACAATAATATCCCGGTAAGCTTTCCTGCTAAAGATATCAACCCATTGTACCACGGTGAAAGTAAGAAAATATGCCTTTGACTGATCGTATATCTGGTATTTGAATCCCATCTTTTGTTTTATTGCTTTTACAAAGTTAGTTATAAACTAACTTTTATGTTGTGCGAAGTTGCAACCGACCAAAGGGAGTTCATGAACACAATAAATATCATCATATCCGTGAATAAACTTCGCACAGCCTTGTTTTTTCATCATTTCGTCTTGGTATAATTCTCCAGCATATACACTGCCTTCACAATGCGTTTGATGCGGGTTTCGGATCGTTTGGCATAGTCTATCCAGGCCAGTATCTCTTTGTGATGCGAGTAAGAGAATCTTTCGAAAGTAGCGGAGGCTTTAACGCTACACGATATGGCTTCGGCAACATCATCCGGAAGGTGAACCACACGGGGTTCATCATCCAGCTTAACTTCCACCGTCACCGCATCCCCGGCGGTCTTCCCTATGCTCTTCAGCAAGGGCTTGTTCACATAAAAGAAACCTCTGCCATCGCCTTTTCTATTGAAGGTGGTTCTAAAGGCAGCTTTGTCGATCCTACCACAAATAAATATCCTTCCATGCCCTTTCCATTCCGCGCTTATCTCAGGCGGAACGTCAATATAGGTCCAGCCATTATTGTGGCTGCCTTTTTCCAGAAAGGCTTCGAAGCGGTGCATATCAGGGGAAGTAATTTAGTGTCGAACTGTTTTTTTATGAGGCTAAATTACTATATTTGCCGAAAATTCTCTAAAAATAATATTACCTATGGAAGAAACAAAAGACCTCGGAGCAGCCACCAAAGCAGCCATCGCATTAGAAGACAAATACGGAGCACATAACTACCATCCCCTGCCTGTTGTATTGAACAGAGGCGAAGGCGTTTTTATGTGGGATGTGGAAGGCAAACGTTATTACGATTTCCTTTCGGCCTATTCAGCCGTCAACCAAGGACACTGCCACCCTGCCATCATCAAAGCCATGACCGATCAGGCCAACACCCTGACACTTACCTCGCGTGCTTTTTATAATGACTGCCTGGGTCCTTACGAAAAATTTATCACCGAATTCTTTGGATTCGACAAAGTACTCCCCATGAACTCAGGTGCTGAGGCCGACGAAACCGCACTGAAACTTACCCGTAAATGGGCTTATAAAGTAAAAGGTATTCCTGAAAACCAGGCGAAAATAATTTGTTGCGAAAACAATTTCCATGGACGTACCATTTCTATCGTATCTATGTCGACAGACCCTGATGCACGTAAAGACTTTGGTCCTTTCACCCCCGGATTCATCACCATTCCTTACAACGATATTCCTGCCCTCGAGAAAGCATTGGAAGATCCCACTGTAGCCGGATTCCTGGTAGAGCCTATTCAGGGCGAAGCCGGTGTTTACGTGCCTGAAGCAGGATACCTATCCAAAGCATATGCACTGTGTAAAGCCAAAAATGTATTGTTCATAGCCGACGAAGTTCAGACAGGTATTGCCCGTACGGGTAAAATGCTTTGCTGCGATCACGAAAACGTGAAACCTGATGTTTTGATCTTAGGAAAAGCCTTATCGGGTGGCACCTTCCCTGTTTCGGCAGTGTTGGCCAACGATGATATCATGCTTACCATAAAACCTGGCGAACATGGTTCCACCTTTGGCGGAAATCCTATTGCTGCCAAGATCGCTATTGCAGCGCTGACAGTAGTAAAAGACGAAAACCTTTGCGAAAGAGCCGAGAAAATGGGACAACTCTTCAGAGACGAATTGGGAAAGATCAAATCAGATATGATAGAGCTCATTCGCGGAAAAGGATTACTGAATGCTATCATCATTAAGCCCAAGAATGGCAAGGAAGCATGGGATGTTTGTCTGAAAATGCGCGACAACGGGCTGTTAGCAAAACCCACACATGGTCATATCATTCGTTTTGCTCCTCCTTTGGTCATCACCGAAGCCCAGATCATGGAAGCGGTTGAGATCATCAAAAAATCCATTTTATCGTTTGATTAATTTGAATTAATAATAAAAAAAGGCTGCCGAATGGCAGCTTTTTTTTTAATGGGATAATTCCACCATCAACAATCTGATGGATTGTACCGACGGTGTTATTATTGGAATATCTTCAACAAAATCTCCAGCTCCGAGGCTTTCAATGTATCACCCGTTGCCGTATAGGAATTGATCAGGTTAGTCAACATCCTTATGATCATGTCCACATTGTTGCATGGTTGAAAATATCGGCCGTGAGGTTCCACATTCATCTGCCTCAGAAAAGCTTCTATCTCGTTGGCCGTAAATACGGCTCCTCCGCTAAAAGGGTTAATATAGAATAACACATCCGCTTTGGCAGGATCATTTAATGGGAAAATACTGTTCTGATCCACATAGCCCAGAATAAAATGTTCAGGCAGGTTCACCCCATAAATTGGCTCTTCGACCATATCTGCCAATATAATATAGAGCATGGACAATGCCAGGGGATTTCCGGCGCGGGCCTCCATAACATTGTTGATGTAGGAATTCAAAGGAGAATAATAATTCTTGCGGTCGCCGCTGAAACCGTTGATCTCGAAAAGTATCTTATTGATGACCTGCACTTTTTCCAGAGCCGTAAGATCGGAATTGAGTTCCAGCCATATCTCCATTTTAATTCTTTCGAGTTCTCTGCGAACAAAGGCCTCATCCAGATTCGGATAATGATATTTGCTCACCAGCAGATAACCCAGCAAAAGATTGGAAGCTCCCAATGTATACCAATCGGAAAGCTCGTTTACTATACTCTCGAACTGCAGTTTATGCAACAAAACTGTTACCCTTTTCTGAGCCACCGGATGAAGATTATGGTTCAGAGCATGATCCAGATAAGGGATGGCATCCTTACCATACGAAATTATCTTGCTTTTGATGTGCGAATAAATGTTCTCATCGGGTTCGTCGATCAGTTGTATAAGGGCTGACAGTTCTGAATGGGAGGCTGTGGAGTTCATGGAGAGGATGAAAAAAAAGCAAGACTTCTGATCTTGCTTTTTGGGGTTACCGTATATTTTTTATTGATTTAGCATTACAGGCATTACCAACATCAGTATATCCTCATCCTTATTGTCGCTGTTGACAGGGAAAATAAGTGCAGCGCGGTTTGATGTCGACATTTCTATGCAGATTTCGTCTGAATCGAGGTTGTTCATCATTTCAAGGATAAATTTCGAGTTGAATCCGATCTCAATATCTTCGCCTTCGTAAGTACAAGTCAGTCTTTCCTTGGCTTCATTGGCCAGTTCCATATCTTCCGAAGCCAGTATCAGTTCTTTTCCAGAAATAGAAAAGCGGATCTGACGGGTAAGCTGATTGGAGAAGATGGAAACGCGTTTGATAGAAGTCAGTATCTGCTGACGGTCTATGGTAAGTTTCTTGGTATTGTTAACCGGAATGACTGCATCATAATTGGGATATTTCCCATCTATCAGGCGGCATATCAACAGTATGTTCTCAAATTCAAAAGAAGCATTGGTGCTGTTATATTCTATTTTAACATCCACATCCTGAGCAGAGAGAATATTCTTGATCAGGTTTAAAGGTTTTTTAGGCAGAATAAACGAACCCGTTTCCGAAGATTTGGAATCTGTGCGGCGATATCTAACCAGTTTGTGAGCATCCGTAGCCACAAAAGTAATATCCTGATCGGATAGCTGGCAGAAAACACCTGTCATCACCACCCTCATATCATCGCTACCGGTAGCAAACAAAGTTTTGTTGAAAGCATTGGCCAGTGTTTTGGAATTGATGGCCAGGCTGGTTCCATTATCAATAACAGGTGCTTTAGGGAATTCATCACCATTAAAACCTGTCAGTTTATACTTTCCTTCTCCTGCCGAAATTTCCACCTGAAATGTCTCCATATTGATATTAAACGACATGGGGACATCGGGAAAAGTCTTTAATATTTCAACCAGAAATTTAGCCGGAATGGCAATACTTCCGTTCTCGTCTGCTTTGCTAACAGGAATGGAAACAGCTATGGTCGATTCAAGATCGGAAGCGGTAACCAATAATTTTTCGTTGTTCAGTTCGAACAGAAAATTATCCAGTATTGGCAGGGTATTGCTTGAATTTAGTACTCCGCTTATAGATTGCAGATTCTTTAACAAGGCTGAGGTTGATACGATAAATTTCATGCGATATGGTTTAAATTTTATTTGATTTCAATTTTGCTTCTACAAAAATAAAAAAAGATTCTTAATAATGAATTAATTTATTATTTCTAAATTTCCGGTTTTCGAAGGTTCTTCTTTGGCACCGTAAATATAATAACTCAAAGGCTTAAACAATCGTCCGAACACATAAAATTGTATCAGGACAAGATCCTTATCATTGTTTATCAGGGCATATAGCCTGTCGCGGTCATACTCTACAGCCTTACCTAATTGGTCGATCTGATTAGGCGACGCTTTCATCAAAAAGGTCTTTACTTTCATTTGCTTTCCGTCAACCAGTTCAACGGATAAATTGATAAAAGGTTTGTTGGATAAGATAGAATCTTTTTCAAGCTTGGGCAAGTCGTTCTGAAAAGCCTCAAATCTGATATTCTCGAAGGCGGCAAAAAGGTCCATGATCTTCAGTGTGTCGTAAGGGATGAACTTCGATTTATCCGCCAACATCCTTACATCAAATTCGCGCGGTGATTTCTTTACGGCACTGAATGAACCCACTGCATCGCCGGCAATGTCAATTTCAACTGATTTGATTTGATTATACTTCAGATTAAATACGGTATGGTCGCGCCAGTCTTTCAACATGGGGCTATAACGTGTATTCAGGAAACCATTGAATCCCTGGATAAAAACAATATAGGGATCCTCAGCACCATCCAACAGCATATAGGTACCAAGGTTGTCCTGGGTGGCGCTGCCAACATAATAAGTCTTGGTGAGCTTTTCGTGAGGGAACCATTTGATCTTATCGAACAGGTCGATGCGATATACTTTCTGATAAATTTCGACTTTGATACCGTTGGTGGCCAGCAATTTCATAATCTGCTCGCGGCCTGTTTTAGAAACAGGTTGCTTTACATCCAAACTCATAATAGTCTTTAACAGCGAAACCACGGTTTCTTTAGAAGCTGCGAAAGTGTCATTAACCATCCATGAACTGGAATCTTTACGGCTGAGGGCAACGGAATTGTTGTTTTTATCAGCAATAAATATTTTGGTTATACTGGCTGTATCATCCACAGCAAACTGATTGTTCTTATTATCAATAGTATCCGTTTTTGACTTAAATACCAAAAATAAAGTAAGAACAGCCAATACTAATATTATTATGATCGGTAAGCGATTTTTTTTCATAAACGTGAACTGTTAAGATTTCTTTGTGTATTTATATCTTCTGATCATCATCTGTATCAATCCGTAAATCAGAATTAATATTACCGGCAAAATGGTATTTATTAATTGTATGGAAAGCTTGCTTTTCGCTATCTTCGATTTATCGAGCATCCTTATCTTCAATTCACGTGAACGAACCGTTAAGATACCTGATTCATCGACCAGATAATCGATACAATTCATAATAAAGTCCTTATTTCCGAAGGTTTGATTGGTATACTGATCGTATCCCAGTGGAAAAGGGTTTCCTGTTTTATTATCTATCTGGCTGCTGATCACATCGCCATCAGATACCACTATCATTTTATTGGGTGTACTTACCTCTTTATAATCGAAACTTTGTTGATCTTCAATCATAGATCGTGGAATTCTGTTCTGGAAAACCGATTGGAAATTGCCTTCCAACAACACAGCCACAGGCAGGTTGGGCATATTATAGAGTCTTTCGTCAACTTTCTTAAACATTATATCAAGCGATATACGAGTAGGAGTATTTACAGCCCGGGAGTATTGCGAAGTAGTTAGCAGTATGGTTTTCTTTATTCCTTTACCCCCCACAGTATCCAAAGTGCTGGCAAATTCCATGGTAATAGCATTCAGATTTCTTACGATTGGATGCTTTGATTCGGGAATGATCATTGGGAAATAATACCAGGGAAGCAGATCAATCTGAGGTTTGCCACCTGATTCTCCGGTAATCATAGGAATTGGAAGCGAAGTTATATCCAGGATAAGGTTGGTATTGATGCGGGTTCCGTATTTGAACAACATATCGTCGAGGTTCAGATCGCGGCCAAAGCCAATGGTTTCGCCCGGTGCTTTACGTAAACTGTCCATGCTGGCCACCACAGGGTCGATGAGCCAAAGTACTTTGCCCCCATGCATAACAAACTGGTCGATGAAGTACTTGTCTTTTTCCTGAAATGCCGAATCAGGTTTGGCAATGACCATTACAGCATACTTGTTTACCAAAGGTTTTTTAGCCCCATCCAATCTTACCATCAAACTATTGATCTTTCCGTCAATCTTAACTCTATCGACATCGTAGTAATCCTTAAGTGAATTCATGATATCGCCCAACCGATAGTTGTTCAATTCTGACTGCCCCTCGAGGAAAACAATACGAGGTTTGTTCTTGACAATAAGTTTGCGAATGGTATTGATAAGATTGTATTCCAGATTCTGTATGGAATTGTTAAGCACCTGCTCTGAAGGAAGCCCTATCTGACTGGTAAGAAGTTGTATAGGCAATTCCTTATTCTTATAAGTCACCAGGCCCCCGGGAAATATCAGCTGCTGCGAACTTCCATCAGCGGTTTTCACTTTAAGGTTGGTAGGCATAATTCCCTTCTGCATGAGTTGGGTCTGTATATCTTTGATCTTCTTTTTATCTTCGCCTTCAGCCGGGTTAATAAACTTATATTGTATGTTGTCGTTATAGGCACGAAATTCATCCAACATTTCCTTGGTTTCCATACGCAGGCGCTTGAAGCCGGCCGGAAAATCACCATCGAGGTAGATCTTGAAATAGACGACGTCATCCACATTCTTAAGATATGTCTTCGTAGCCTTGGATAAGGTATAGCGTTTCTCGGTAGTGAGGTCGAAGCGGGTGAAAACGTAATAGGAGATTATGTTCAGCAATAAAATGATGACTAAACCAAAACCCAACTGGACCAGATTGTTCTTTTTTATTTTTTTCTGTTTCTTTTCCATATCAATCTGCGATTTTTACCATTTACGTTTTTCGATAGATATCTTCGACATCAGAATGAAGAAAGTGATGAGGCTGATAAAATAGATCAGGTCGCGGGTATCAATGACTCCACGACTGAGCGAAATGTAGTGAGCATTGATGCCAATAGACTGAATGAACAGATCGATCTTTCCGAACATCTCCAATGAATAAATAAACTCGAAGCCAATGTACATGAATCCACACAGAAAAACAGAGAGTACGAAAGCCAACACCTGTTTATCTGTAAGGGTAGAAGAAAAAAGCCCAATGGAAACAAATGCTCCTCCCAACAACAGCAGCCCAATATAAGATCCCCAACTGGCGCCCACATCAATGTTTCCTTTTGGGAAACCCAGGGTATAGACCGATATAAAATAGATCAAGGTGGGAAGCAGACTGAAAATGACCAGAATCAGACCGGCAAAATATTTCGAAAGAATGATCTGCAGATCGGAAAGGGGTTTGGTAAGCAACAGTTCAATGGTTCCTGATTTCTTTTCATCTGAAAAGGATCGCATGGTGATAGCAGGTATCAAAAACAGGAATACAAAAGGCGCTATCAGGAACATACCGTCGATGGACGAATAGCCCGAATTGATAATGTTGAAATCAGTATCGAAAACCCACAGGAATAAACTGTTTATGGCCAAAAACACCACAATGACAATATAGCCTATAAGCGAACTTAAAAAACTGTTTATTTCTTTGCTAAGAAGGGTAAACATAGATTTGATATTAAAAGTATGCGAAAGTACACAAATTACAAGTTTCGGATAGCGGGGGTTTTGATTTTTATAAACAAACCTGCTAACAGAAAATGTTTATTTAAAAGGTGAATCGGGCTCTTTTGCCATATGATTATAGACCATTTTATCCATCATTTTCGGGAAGAATTTATTCAGAAGAACGGTCATCTTTCCCGTTGATGTTAATACTATACGGTCTTTTCGTTTATTTATTGCAACAACAATGTGTTTAGCCACTTCTGCGGCTGACATCATTTCCGATTCGTCGCGGGGCGATTCGCCTTGCTGACTACCATCTTTGGCCAATGCTGTGTTGCGAATATTGGAAGCGGTAAATCCCGGACAGGCTATCAACACATGAAGTCCTTTTTTGAGGTTTTCGATACGCAGCACTTCAAGGAAACCATGCATGGCAAATTTGGATGCAGAATATCCTGTGCGTCCCGGCAATCCTTTATATCCGGCTACAGAAGATACCCCAGCAACACTGCCTTTGGTTTTCAACAGGTAGGGTAAAGCATATTTGGTGCAATATACCGTTCCCCAGAAATTAATATCCATCAGTTGTTTCAACACTTTAAGGTCGACTTCTTCAAATATGGCCCGCATAGAAATGCCGGCGTTGTTGATTAAAACATCCAAATGACCATAGTGTTTTAAAGCCTCATCTATGAGGTTTTTGCAATCGGCTTCCTGGCTGACATCGGTTTTCACCACCAACACTTCTCCCCCATTCCGTTCTATAGTTTTTTTTATCTCTTCAAGTTCGGCCACTTTGCGGGCAGCAATAACCAGTTTGGCTCCCTGACCGGCTAGTTCGAAGGCCAGTGCCTTGCCTATGCCTGATGAGGCACCGGTTATAATACATACTTTA
>CAZNRQ010000080.1:0-9781 GCA_964574845.1 uncultured Bacteroidales bacterium | reverse complement strand
CTCAAGAATGGCTGCCAGCTTGCCGTATATCTCAATGTTTCCGGAGGTCGGTCGGATGATACCACTGAGAATTTTCAACAAAGTGCTTTTTCCCGCGCCGTTCATGCCAATGATTCCTACGGATTCACCTTCATTCACTTCAAATGAAACATCACTCAAGGCATGAAAAACCTGTTGTTGTTTAGGAAAATAGTGGCTCAGGGGTTTATTGAAAAATGACCTGCGTACAGACTGGTCTTTTTCTGCCCTAATCAAAAAACTCTTCGAAACTCCGCTGACTTTTATGGATGGTCGTTGCATAATGTACTCGCTTTTACAATTGTTCGGCCATACGGTATTCCACGTTTTTGAAATACATCAGCGAAAATAAGAACATTAGAAATATTACAATATATACGGGCAAATACAGCCAGGTAAACCCTCCGCTTCCGCTAATGCACCATCGGAAGCCGACCAAAATGCCTGCCACCGGATTAAAATCCATCAAATAATCGTACTGAGCTGGAATGAGTGTCTTGGGATAGAAGACCGGTGTCACCATAATGGTCAATCCCACAAAATAGGGCACCACATGCAGTATGTCGCGACGTTTGAATGAGAGGGCGCTTAACCATATTCCAACAGTGAGGCCAACCATCATATTCAACAGCAAAAAACCTGGCAAAAAAAACAATCGATAAGTAGGTGTGATATGATAAATAACCATCAAGACTACAAGTACCACCATCCAAATAAAAAACTCCATCAAGGCACTGATGGCTTTGGAGAAAGGAATAATTAATTTGGGGAAGTACACTTTTTTGATGATATGCTGCGACTCAATGAGCGATGTGCCTGAATAGGCCACCACCAAAGAGAAATAATACCAGGTGATCATTCCCGTAAAAACAAATATGGGGTAAGGTGCACCTTCAGAATTTAGATGAAGCAGGTTCCCGAAAAAATAGGAGAAAATGATCAGGCCGCAAACGGGTTGCAATAAGCTCAGTAATATGCCCAGACGGGTTTGGGCATATTTTACTTTCAGATCTTTTCTGACCAGTGCCCATATCAGATCTTTGTATTGAACACATCTTCCCAGATATTTCCATAAGCTTAGGTCGGCCGAAATCGTATTGATTTTTTTAGAAGAAGAAGTTGTTGGCATTACAAAAATTAATGGAGCGGTTTTGCTCAACAAAAATAGGCAATAATGACCACAACCTAATGAACTAGCGGGAAATTTCCCAATATGGCATTTTGTACAAAAAACTTCGCATTTTTATTATTACTTTTGAAATACTCATTTAGGACATTTTTTGCTCTCATGAAAATTTATCTGCTTAATCTGCCATGTCGACGCAATATAGTCCGCAAATATTCCTGCTCTTACTATGCCAATGGCTTTCTATATCCACCCATTGAACTCATTCGTGTAGCCAATATCATTCAGAAATACTCTCAATTTTCTCATCAGTTGCGCTTTCTGGATGCCATTGCCGAACACAGGAATCTGGATAATTGTATTAAGGATATTAAGGTCTTCAATCCCGATATTATCATAACACTTACATCCGTCGATTTCTTTAATGAAGAATACCTGGCCCTTTGTAAAATTAAGGAACAGGTTGCAACGAAGTTGATTTGTATAGGCTACCTGCCTGATATGTTTGCCGGGAGTTATCCCGCCCCCGATCTGATACTGGGTAAAGACTTCGAGGGGGTTTTCTATAGAGCATTTTCAACTTATGCCGGAAACGACCCTCTTGAATGCCTTAGTTTGCTGCACAATTATAAAAAATCTCCATCTCCTTTTGATCCCGACCTGCTCGAAAGAACTGATATGTCGCTGATAAATCAAAGAAATTATCACGAATTTCAAACCCACGGCAAAACAGCTTTTACCTATTTCTCATTTGGTTGTCCCTTCCATTGTACCTTTTGCATACGCACCTACAATCTGGAAACCGTCTTTTACCGAAAACAAGAGAATATATTTGCCGAGTTGCTTGCGTACCGCGATCAGGGCATCAGAAATGTGAGAATATTAGACGATAATATTCCGGTGAAAAAATCTTTTCTTTTTGCTTTGCGCGACTTTCTGAAGGAAAAAGATCTTCATTTCGATTTTTATGGTTTGAGCCGTATCGACCTGCTTGATGACGAAACAGTTCTTTTATTAAAAGAAGTTGGGTTTCGCCGCATCCTTATCGGATTGGAGACCATCGATCCCGAATTACAAAAAGAATATCATAAAAATATCGCCATCAGTATGTCGGAGGTAGAACGCCGAATCCATTTTTTACACAGACAGAAAATCAGAACGGCCGTTTTCATTTTATTCAATCCATTGAAGGAACACAAAGAGGATATTCGAAACACTCTGAAATTTTTGAAGAAACTTCCGGTCGATTATACCTCCATGTCGCATATTGTACCTTACCCGGGAACAGACTTTTTTCAAGCCAATTCTGCTGAAATTGAATTCACGCTTCATCCGCAATACGAATCACGCTTGAAACCTAAGAAAAAAATGACTTCAAAATCTGAAGAGTATTATTTCCTATTATCCTTTTATGTGTTTAATAAATTCCGATTGTTTCGGACTCTTACCTGGTTTATCAGGTATCCATCACAATCGTTCAGAATATTCCTGAATTTTTTCAGATTTCTGGTAAGCAAATCTGATGAAAGGGAAGATTTCTTTTAATTCGATCTTGTTGTATCACTTTCACAATCAACCTTAACGGTTATCCCAAAGTAATTGCGATAGGCTTTAAGCCAGGCAGTACCATCCTCGGTACAGTTAATGTCCACAAGGTCAATAATTGACGTGGGATGACTATTGATAACCTTTAGTGTAACTGTCTTTTGATGATTTTTTTTTGCTGTTTCTATCGCATGAAATCTTTCAGCCATGTCGTATCTGTATTTTGTTATTTTTCCTGTATACCAATCATTCATCATCATTCTTACATTGTCAAATGAAAAGAATAATATCACAAATGCGACAATTGCAACAACCAGATATCTTATCTTCATTACATGAATTTCATGATTGAATAACTTGCTTTTCATTTGTAATTGCGAAACCATGCGCAAGGTAAGAATGTGGATTACCATATATTGTAACAATCCGGTACTAAAGGTTCGATAAGGAAAATTATCGAAAGTGACAATTTCATTAAATGGAATAATATAGGTTAAATTGGAAATGATCAATACCAGATAGGTCAGTGGAATGGCAATTAAAGGGGTTAGTAACAGCATTTTCATACTGATACGACGATAGATACAAACCTCAACCAAATAGAAAATAAAAAAGGTAATTGGGGTAATAAAAATCCAGCCGGAAAGATAAACCAGAGAATACGAGGCTGACTTATATATTGAGGAAAGGATATTGCTCAGTGTAAAAGTGGAATTAAAATCCATGTTTACATCCTGCCCTATTCCCGGTGTGGTTAGGACAAATACAGTGCAGGAAAGGCAGACCAGCAACAAAATTATTACATCGATAATCAGGTTTCGGTACTTTCGGAATACGATCTGAAAAAATAAAAAGGCGCCCAGAAACATATTGACAAACACCATGACAAGTTCGTTAAGACCGATCACAAATGCTACCAGCAAAATTGCCTGAATTAGTAACAGCAAATGCCTTTTCGGATTCGGAGCCTTTGTAAGCCGAATAAATGTGCCTGACAAAAATAAAAAGATGCTGCCCGAAAATCCGTAAACGAAGCTACCTGCTGCCTCATACATCCAGACACATAGATGGGTGGTAGCCCCATAAAACACAGCCGCAAAAATAATAGCATAGAGGAAGGATTTAACACGTGATAGTGTGGTATAGACCGATCTTAAAAAGTAGATCCACCCCCCAATAAAACTGAAAATAAAAAAAAGGGGGGCCAGAAAATAATATTTTACGGAACCCCAAACCAATGGAGTTAACCCGTGCATGAAATTGGTGGCATATCGGCCATCAAATGTGTAAAATCTGTGAATGGCGGCATTAAGTACACCTGCTCTTATAGAGATACTGGCAATTCCATAATCTTCCGGGAAAGGGCGGGTAATAAATCCGCCAATAATCAATGCAACAACATATAACAGGGGGATAATAACAAGAAAGTAGGGCAATTTATTAAAAAAATCAGGCTTTTTTTTAACTGAATTCATTTTAAATTAATTAAAGTGCATTTGTTTTGAGAGTCCAACGAAATAGTTATGTATTTTCTTTTATTTTGATTAGGAAAAAATCCCACAAAAGTCATAATAGTAATGTTATCATTAGGAACAATTTTATGTAAATAATAGGTGGTTCCATCTGAATTCCACATTCCCTTTATTGCCGTTTTTAAGTCATTATAATAGAAACTCCGGTTCTTTAATGAATCTTCCGGGTAATATCCCAAAAGGACTTGTCGGATATTTTTAATCATCAGACTATCAGAATTACCTGCATATTTATCCTCCCTGTTCACGATTTCTCTAATCCTCTTTCGGATAACTAAGTCGTCATGACCTACTTTCAACGAATAAAGAAAAAGGAGAACCGCCATTGACAAGATTATGTATTTTATTTTATTACTCATCAGGGATTATTTTTTTGTTGTAACGCTCTGCCATATAAATCGATGATATTTTCTAAGCCGTTGGCTCTTATAATTTTAAAACTGTTTTTATCTACACTAAGATTAAGAGTCCATTTTCTGGATGCCCCAATCACAAAATCAACATCATAATATTGGCGATTGTTAGTAATTTTTATCAGTGATCTTGAAAAATTTCCGGATGCGTGATATAAAAATGCTGTAAACCTCCTAATTTTATAACACTTACTATGGCCACCCTCAAAGAAATTTTTATAAATAGAAGAATCTGCATTTCCGTATAAACTGATGTGTTCAAGATAACGAAATGTTGCATTCGAATCTCCGACATAATGGGAATTAGGATTATGGTTGTCGAAATTAAATTGCATGGTTTGTTCAAGTACCGTTAATGCCGTGCGCTTACTTTTGATAAAAAAAGAAAACACCAATAAGAGTGCGACCAGTGTTAGTGTCATAAAGTAAAAAACCCACTTATATTTATAGCCCTGCTTCATCCCTGATTAGTTTCTCTTTTGTTATAGTATCGCTTCGCAACCTGACTTCGTCCAGCATAAAAAACCCTTCGTAAGCATGGTTCCAGTAAACGTCTTTTCTGTTATTCTGAATATCTGGTTTGGACGAAATTGTCACCGGCCAAGCCGTTAAAGAATCAATGATTGCGCATTTCCATCCTGATGTGTATTTACTGTTTTCAAGAATTGTATATCTGTCGGTCATTTCCTTTTGATACTTAGCAAAGTTTCCGTTGCCATATTCTTTTTGAATATCAGAGATATTATTTTTTGAGAAAATTAATTGGAATACCATAAAAATAAGCAAAACTGTATAAATCTGCGTTTGCCATCGTTGGAAAAACATGCCGGAAAAGATATTATAACGTATTAAAATAACTGGTAAAATAAGGAAAAACTCCAGCATAAAGCACCAGTTAATAAAGTTATAGATACGGGCAGGAAACATTTGATATCCCATTGTAAAATAATAGGTGAAAGGCATAATTCCCATTAAAAGAAAAAGAATTAATGAAAAGATCAGGAGATTTTTTTTCGAAAATTCAAGCCAGGTGTTTTTCAGGTTAATTTTCGTTAGGAATAAGGAAACTGTGATAATTATGGGAATAGAAATTCCATAATAAAATAACCATTTAAGTATCGTTGTGGAAAATTGTAGTGCCCCTTCGAACAAGGAGTTTTTATAAAACGTTATGTCTTTTTCAATTCCAAAAGAGTTATAACGATAATAAATGCCCGGCGCACTGACAAATAGATAAATACAAGCACATGCAATTAAGCAAAACAAAACTATTACCTCTTTATTCTGTCGTGAATTTTTGAAGACATATACACCGAACCCCAGTAATGTGGCAGTATTTAGAATTAGCATCATTTCATTAGTTCCATAGCTACATATCATCAAAATGGCTGCAATAAAAAAATAAATCATTTTCGCACGCGAATTATTTGCAGTAATAACTCTCATTAGCATTGCCGTCCACAAAAAGAATAATATCCATGCATACAGATAAACAAAATTTCCAGCCATCCAATAAAACTCTTCAATTATTGAAGGAATAATATAAAAGTGAAATACAATGGCAAAGCAAGCTGCAATTAGGGCACTATTTTTTTTAATTTTTCCGGCAAATAATGTTATTATGAAATAATAAAATGATAATGTAATTAGCAATAGAGAGAAAACTGCTTGCCACTTATAAAAATTAACCCCCCACCACATAAGGGGGTTTAAGCCATGCATAAGATTGGTAAAATACCTTCCGTCAAATGTAAGTAGTAGTTGAATTGCTGCATTGAAAACACCCGAATTTCTTGAATGTAACACCAACGATAAATCTTCCGCATTGGGGAAAGTGAATTGAGCAGCCAATATCAGCCAACCATACCCCCAAATAATAATAAAAGCAACTATGAATTTGTTAACGGCTTTTAATAAGTGTTCTTTTTTTATTAATAAAATAAACAGAGATGCAAAGATCAAAACCAGAATCGAAACCAAACCATTTGTAAAGGGCCCAATTATTTTCTTAAGAAGGGGAATAATTTCTTTGCTTTGGACTTTGTCAATTTCCAATAGATTTCTATTACTGGGTACAATCGTATACTGGGCTATTAATTTTTGATCAACGGCCTTATATACTTCAAGTATTATGAATCGACCTGAGGTGCTTTTTTGAATAGCCGTTATTTCAACAATTATTTTTTGGTAATACCCTTCTTTCGTTTCCCAACAGTATTTATGAGGAAGGTCTTGAAAGTAATGCAGTCCCCCAAGCGGTTGAACTCCCTTTACAACAATTCCGCTGTCAACATATTTCCCATCCATTTTTGCCTTGAGGATCAAAGGCTCATAGATGTTAACCCTGCTAACATAAAAACCCATAAAACAAACCAGAAAGACCAACAGGAATCCGGTTGCAATCAGGTATTTGGGTTTAATATATTTCATACCCCCGGAGATTTTTTTTGGAGACTTCGTTTTTTATAATCAAAGATAAAGATAAAGATCAGAAATAAAAATAGAATTGGGGTTAAATAGTATGCCCCGCCAAAAATTATTGCGGGTAGTTTGGGGACAAAAAATGTGAGCTTATTAAGAAAACTTGGCTTATTAATTCCTGAAAAAATTATTAAGACAGGATCCGTTTTTACAGTATTTCCGAGAATGAAAAATTTCCCAATAAATTTAACAGGGAATTTATATTGATTAATTGAAATGAAGTTGTCATCATTTTTAAAAAACGAAGAGGGCAGTTCAAGTCGTATATTCTTTAAAAAAAAGTCTTTGGTATTCCAGTGGCAACCTTCTTTGTCTGGTAAAAAAACAAATTCCCGTCCAACAGGACCAACACCTGTTATATGAATCTGTTTAAAATCGGACGTGTCATTCGAGAAAGCGGCAATATTAACCTTTTCTATAATGTTGATTCGGCAGACATACATTGTTGAGAAAGAAATCAATAAGCATATTAGAATCACAATGAAAACAACGGTAGTCTTTATAAAATTTTTCATTATTCCGGCCTTCTTAAGTTAACAATATTGATGGTATCAGTTTTAAACCGCACCTCATCTAATCCAAAATATTTTTCATAAGCCACATTCCACTTTGCAGGGCTTCTATTGTTCGAAATGTCAGTAGGGTGATATATTGATTCTGGTTTATTCATCAGAGTATCCAGCAAGGCTGTATGTGGGGATGAACCATTTTTAGCGTCAAAAAATATTTCATAGCGTTGGTTCATTTCGTGTTTAAAGCGACTAAGCTTACCTGAAATAAATTCGCTTCTTATTAGCGAAATATTACCATTCCCCAAGATGGAAAAATACAGTATTATTGTTAGTGCAAATGTCATAATAAAACCTGAGAAGTGTGGTTTTTTATTGATCCATGTTTTTGTATAATATCTTAAAATGAGAGGCAGGGAAATAAATGCCATTAATTGCAGCCCTAGTTGTATGATGTTATATATTCTTAATGGGTAACTTTTATCAGCACCCAGAGGTATATAATAAGCCGCAGTCATTAGTAACAAAGCGGGCAGAAGAAATATTATTGAGAGAACTGAGTGGTGCAGCAATTTTTTTTCAATTGCCGGGGCAATATTCAGGGTTTTTATTAATATCAGGCTGATCAGAAGTATTGAAGGTATTATTATCCAATTACCAAAGAAAAAATGAATTATAGTAAAGGCATAATCATAACCCGCAGAAGGAATTAGTCCCATATAATAAGAGAAATCGTGCACCTCTCCTCCAACTCTGTCAAATCGGGATATTGCTCCAGGGGACAAAAAGAAAAGCAAAATACAAATAAGCCAGAATATTCCCAATAATATAATTTGTCCTTTTTTTTCTTTTTTCCTGAAATGAATGTAAATCACTGAACTGAAAACAAGAAGGGTATTAAAAACCAGTAGCATTTCGTGAATGCCCGTAGAGCAAAATAATAGAATTGCTCCGAAACCAAACCAGATATATTTTACCAGGGGCTTGTCTGCCCGTAAATAACATATAATAAAGGCCATCCATAAAAAAGTAAAAATCCATGTCAACATATAGGCAAAACTGCTGGCCATCCAATATAGTTCATGCACTAAAGAAGGCACCAAGGCAAAATGGATCAAAACGAAAAGAAGCGTAAAAGCCATGAGTTTCTGACCTGATATCCATTTTCGAAATACGGATTGTAAGAAAAACCATAAAGACCCAATGAACCCTAATACAATTGCGATAGGCAAAAACATATACCCTTTAAACCATCCGAAAACCAAGGGATTTATACTATAAAGCAAGTTTGTAAAATAACGTCCATCTGCATGGGATAGGTTGACCGCCCCCCCCCATATGCCGAAAAATCGCGCGGGCAAAGAAATAAGAATATCTTCAGCATTGGGGAAACAATAAAATGAGGCTAGAAAAAGCCAAAAAAAGCCAGTCGTCAATATGGTCCCAAAAAGAATTTTGTTAGCAGCTTGTAAATAATTGGTTCGCCTAAAAAAATACACAATGAAAAACATTAATATCAGGATTATTGCATTTTGGTATGCATTAACAAACCCTGAAATTAAACGGCCAATAGTAATGGAATTAGGCTTATATGCCAAGGTTACACTGTGATTTTGGATTGTGGTTGCCTCAAATAGAGTCAGATTTTGGAAGTCATCATTATTAAATGTTTGGTTATTTATACTAATAATAAAAGATGTGTCTTGTAAAAATTTTGCAGGAACAAAAAAAACAAGTTTGTTTAACTGAGCACCATGTATTTCACATTGTTTTTTGGGGAGGATCTTGGGAAATTCAAATTTCCTTCCTAATGGACTGACACCAATTATATGCACTGAATCAGAAGGGAATGAGGAAGCCGAAATTCGTATTTTAATATTCCCGGAAATATTGATCCGGCTCAAGTAAAGAAAAAAAACTATTATAAGAATCGCAAAACTAGCAAGCAATAGAATCGTCCACTTTTTCTTCACTCTCATTTATACCTTTCGGATTTGTATTAATCTATTGATCAAATTTACTCAAATTATTTTTCATGAAAAGTATTTGTACCTACCGACTTGTTAAAAGCGCAATCAAAAAAAGCAAACAATTATAAATTAAGAACAAAAAATTCAATCAATTAGTCAAATTTTTTATTTGACAGAAAAAAAACAA
>CAZNRQ010000079.1:0-9970 GCA_964574845.1 uncultured Bacteroidales bacterium | reverse complement strand
ATACTATCCAATACAGACCTATTGGAGGCGCATGGATAGGTCTTCCTTCATATTCTTCTTCTGCTTCCATATCTGGTTTATCTGCTTCAACAAATTATGAATGTCGGGTGTGCATCTTTAAAGGCTCCCAGTGGGGAACTAGCCAGATTGGTACCTTTTCAACTTTAGGAACAAAAAGTATAAGTACTACAGAATCAGGTATGAGTAATTCATTAATTAATGTTTATCCAAACCCATTCTCAGATCGTTTTAATCTAGATGTTTATGCGGTAGAAGAGACAAACATTAACTGGAACATTTATGATATGACCGGAAAGCTTGTATTAACTGGTGCCCAAATGCTAAGCATAGGAAGCAATACATTAAATATTAATACGGACCAGCTACCGAAGGGTGTTTATATGATTAATGCTTCAACCAATGAGCAAGTAAAGAACTTCAGAATTTTGAAGCAATAAAATTTTTAAGGTTCAGTTTTGGAGTAAATTTAGAGATATATTAACAATAAAAAGAATCTCGAATTGCAAAATAGAAAAGGAAGTACTCTGTTATGGGGGCTTCCTTTTTTATTGGTTATTCAGGCAACAAATGATTTGTGCTTCTTAGAGTATTTCATAAATTTTAGGTATTGAAAAAGTTTGCATTCACTTATTTTCCTTATCTTTGATTCCGATTTTAGTTTCTTTCAATGCATGTTGTAATAATTCTAAGTGCTAAAATCTGTTTTTCAAATTGAACCATTGTTTAAAACTTACTAATTATGAAAAAAATTACTACAACCTGTTTGTTAATTTTAGTCTTTGTGGCATTAAATCTTACTTCAATAGCCCAAAAGACAGTTGTTAATGAAACTTCTGAAAATCTTGGTGGATCATTAAATCCAGCGTTTACTGTTTTTATAGAAAATGCTGAATATAAAACTGTAATGAAAGCATGGAAATCCCTTTTTGAGGATAAAAAGGGGAAAGTTGAAACTTCAAAAAATGACGTTAATGTTTCAAACGCGGTTTTCCCTTTGTTGAGTTCTACCCCTGTTGCAGTTTTTTCGCGAATATTAGAAGATAAAACAGGAGTTAAGATTACCGTTGCTTTCACTAAAGAGGGGCAGTATATTTCGGGCAGTAGAATGCCTGCTGAAGCTCAAACCGTTAAAAAGATCGTTTATGATTTTGTGGTTTCCATTAAGAAAAAAATGATTCAGGATAAATTAGAAGAAGCAAATAAAGATCTTGAGAAACTTCAGGATAAAAATAAGGATTTGGTAAATAGAAAAGCCAGTTTAGAGAAGGACATTCAAAACTATAACGATAAAATCAAGCAAGCTGAAAGCGATATTCAGGAAAACATCAAGCAACAGGAAGAATCAAAAGCAAAGATTGAGAGCCAAACCAAATTGGTTGAAGAGACAAAAACAAAACTGGGATCGGTAGATTAGGCTTCCTTTAAAAGAAATATCTTCTTTAAAATAAGACTTAGCTGCCTGGTTTATTGATCAGGCAGTTTCGTTAATATGCTAAACCAATATGGGAAATAAATTAAAATTTTTCCAGTGAACTTTTTATTTGTGAATTTCTGTACTTTTGATGCAAATTCATATTAAACTATCATCCAATGAGAAAAACTATTTTTATGTTAATGGCATTTTCTGCTGTTTTCTTTGTGGCTTGTAACCAGAAAAAAGACGGCAAAAACAGTAATCCTTTCTTCTCGGAGTATAATACTCCTTTTCAGGTCCCACCTTTTGATAAAATCGACTCTACTCATTATCTTCCTGCATTTGAGGAAGCAATGAAGCAGCATGATGCTGAAATCCAAAACATCATTAATTCGAAGGAAGAGCCTACTTTCGAGAACACCATACTAGCTTACGATAAAGCTGGTTTGATGTTGACCAATGTAAGTAATGTGTTCTTTAACGTTGCTCAAGCAAACACCAATGAGCAGCTACAGGCAATTGAACGTAAGATTAGTCCAAAATTGTCAAAGCATAATGACGATATCTCAATGAACGAGAATCTGTTCAAGAGGGTGAAGGTTGTTTATGACAAGAGGAATCAAATGAAACTTGACGATCAACAAATACGTGTGGTTGAAAAATACTATAGGGATTTCGTTCGTCTTGGTGCTAATCTGCCTAAAGACAAACAGGATACTTTAAAGAAAATTAATTCTGATCTGGCAACCCTCGGACTTAAATTTGGGGAAAACCTTTTATCAGAAAACAAGGAATTCAAAATGGTAGTCGATAATATAAAGGATCTGGACGGGTTACCACAGGCCTCTATTGATGCTGCTGCTGAAGCTGCAAAAGAAAAGAAGATGGATGGAAAATGGGTATTTACAATAGATAAACCCTGCATGATCCCATTTCTTCAGTACGCTAAGAATCGTGCTCTTCGTGAAAAACTTTATAGGGGATATTTCATGAAATGTGATAATAATGACAAGAATGATAATAAGGCCATTGTTACAAAAATAACTAACCTAAGAGTGAAAAAAGCCCAGTTGCTGGGATATAAGAGTTATGCTGCGTACGTTATAGATGATAACATGGCAAAAACTCCTGAAAAGGTTGACGAATTCTTAATGAAACTCTGGAATGCAGCCTTGCCTATGGCAAAAGAAGAAGTCAAAGAAATGCAGAAGATCATTGATAAAGAAGGTGGCAAATTTAAATTGCAGCCTTGGGATTGGTGGTATTATTCTGAGAAAGTTCGCAAGGAAAAATATGATCTGGACGAATCTGAACTGAAACCTTATTTTAAACTAGAAAATGTTCGCGACGGAATGTTCTTTGTTGCTAATAAAATGTATGGGCTGTCATTTACCAAGCTTACCAACCTTCCGGTATACCAGAAAGATGTGGAAACATTTGAAGTGAAAGAGGCAGATGGAAAACATTTGGGTATTATTTACTTTGATTACTTCCCACGCGAGTCAAAGAGAAGTGGAGCATGGTGTACAAGTTTTCAAAATGCCGGATGGCGTGATGGAAAAAAAGTTGATGCTATTGTCAGCATAGTTTACAATGTTACCAAGCCAACCAAAGATACTCCTTCCTTACTTACCTGGGATGAAGTGGAAACCTTGTTCCACGAATTCGGACATGGATTACATGGCCTTTTTACTGATGGAAAGTACAATCGTACTGCAGGAGTCGTTCCTCAGGATTATGTTGAGATGCCTTCTCAATTCATGGAAAATTATGCTTCAGAGCCTCAGGTGCTGAAAATTATTGGAAAGCACTATAAAACCGGTGAAGTTATTCCCGACGCGTTAATCCAAAAAATACAGAATAGCGGTAAGTTCAACCAGGGATTCATTACTATAGAATATCTGGCTGCTTCTATTCTGGATATGGATTATCATAACTTAACCACGCCAGATTTCAAAAACGTGAATGAATTTGAAAAAGCCGCTATGGATAAAATAGGGTTGATTCCTGAAATTCTTCCCCGCTATCGTACCGACTATTTCTCTCATATTTGGGATGGCGGCTATGCAGCAGGTTACTATGTTTATATCTGGGCTGCAGTTTTGGATGCCGATGCTTTCAGCGCGTTTAAAGAAACAGGAGATATTTACAATAAAGATCTTGCTGCTAAATTCCGCAAATTCTGTTTGCAGGATGTAGGCGGTGGCGAAGGTATGGATCAGTATCGCAAATTCCGCGGAAAAGATCCTTCTATTGAACCACTTCTGAATAAAAGGGGACTTAACTAGAATTTATTTATACTGGAAAGGGCTTCGGGAATACCGAAGCCTTTTCTTTTTAAAAACGTACCATATTCTTTTGCATTGCGTATATTTGTACTGAATAAAATTCTCTTTTTTGGCCGCAGACGAACTAAATATTAATCGTCCATTTGACGAATCGGAATTTGAAATGCTTTTTAAACTGCATTTCAAACCTCTTTGTTTTCTGGCACAGCGCTATGTAAAGGATCTTGACATGGCCAGAGAGATAGTTCAGGAGAGTTTTATGGCTTTGTGGGATAAGAGAGAGACCATAGATGCTTCTAAGGCTGTAAAATCATATTTAAGTACAGTTGTTTACAACAAGAGTTTGAATTATCTGCGTTCCGCAAAGAAATTCGATAAAGAGCTATTGATATCAGAGCATCTAATGGGAGATCCTACGGGAGAATACACAGATATTCTGGTTGTGAAAGATATACAGGCTAAGATAGATCTGGCTATGGAGGAGTTGCCTGAGAAGTGCAGGGAGATATTCATGATGAACCGTTATGAGCATCTGAAATATCAGGAAATTGCTGATAAGCTCCAGATATCAGTCAAAACTGTTGAAGCGCAAATGTCAAAAGCATTGCAGCGAATGCGTATCAGTTTGGCCGAATATCTGACATGGGGGGTAATTATACTTTACTTTTTGAAAAAATAATATTGTGGAATAAGGGTAAGAAGCCAAATAGGTGTATAAATAGTACAAATAAAAAATGGAGACCGATCAGACATATTTTGAAGACCTTATAGTTAGGTATTTTTCAGGAGAATTGAACCAGGAAGAAATTCAGATTCTTTCCGGAATGGTTGCATCTGCTCCTGAAAACAAAAAATTGTTTGAAGATTATGCCAAAACCTGGCAACTGATAGAACAGGAGACCATTGAAAAATCTGTCTATGTCGATAAGGAGTGGGCCAAATTTATTACTCCTTTGCAGGAAAGGACCCTCGCGGATATCGAATCTGATTTTACCAATAAAACTCCTGTCAGGAATATGAACTATGTGCGTTATGCCCGCATAGCTGCCGTTTTTATTCTTCTCGCGCTGTCATCTATCTGGCTTTACACTTATTTCAATAAGCCGGAAGACAAAGTGATTATGGCATCCAACCGTTCCGTAGAGGCTAATTTGCCTGATGGCAGTCATGTCACTTTAAACAATGGTTCTACATTGAATTATCCGTCAAAATTCTCTAAGGATAAACGTAGTATTTCCTTGAAAGGTGAAGCCTATTTCGATGTGGCTCATGATGCAGCACATCCTTTTGTCATTACCTCTGACAATGTTTGTATTGAAGTACTGGGTACCTCTTTTTACGTCAATACCAACGGGCCTGATGGAAAAGTTGAAGTGGTACTGACCAAAGGAAAAGTAGCTGTATACTATGCTGACAAGCCCGACCAAAGAGTTGTTTTGGCTCCGGGTGAACGCGTAGAATTCCCGAGAGCTAATGCTGATTTCACCAAAACGGTGAATACGGATGAAAATTATATGGCCTGGAAAACTAAAAAAATTGTTTTTTCCGATCAGCCGCTTAGTAGTATCATTAATCAACTCAATAAAGTTTACCACGCTGATATCTCTGTTTCGCAGCCAAAGCTGGGCGATTGCCGTATGACGGCAACTTTCGATAATCAGGAACTGGATGCTGTCCTGAATGTGATAGCTGCAACTCTCGACGTGGATATTCACAAAAAAGGTAATACCTTTGTGATATCCGGACAAGGATGCAAGTAAAAGTCAATAATTAATACATTTTGGTTGATGGTGAATTTTTGGCAAAGAATATTCCGTTTTCTGATGATTACTTTGTGCATTTTTGCCTCTGCATTAGCCATGGCGCAAAACCTGGATCAGAAGATAAGCATCAAAGCCAAAAACAAACCCTTGGGCGAAGTGATAACGCAGATTGGTCAAATTGCGCAGATTAATTTCTCTTATAGTTCACAAAACATTCCTGTTGAAAAATTAGTCAGCATCAAAGCCAACCGAAAAACGGTTCGTTTTGTTCTGGACGAACTGCTTACCGGAAACGGTATTGAATATTTACTGCTGGAAAACCAGGTGATATTGAAGCTTGCCAGGAAAAATCCTGTGCAGAATGCCAGTAACCAGAATATGGCAGGGGTGAGGAAGTTTACAATCAGCGGCTATTTGAAAGACAAGGCAACAGGCGAAGTGCTGATTGGTGCTTACGTTTATGCCAAAGGAACCACCCTGGGAACCACTGCCAATGAATACGGCTATTATTCACTGACGCTGCCGGCCGGAAATTATTGCCTGATGTTTTCTTTCATTGGTTATAAAAGCATTCAGGAAGACATTATGCTGGAGGAGAACCTGAAGATTTCGAAGGAACTGGAATACGTCAAAACGGAGATCAAGCCGGTGGTGATCACGGCTACTGCCGACCAAAGTCCCCTAACGCTACAACCCATGAGCTGCATCAAACTTTCGACAAAAGAATTGGCACAGATGCCGGGTTTTGTGGGCGATCTCGATATTATTAAATCACTGCAATCGGTGCCGGGAATTAAATCCTATGGCGATGGTTCGGCATTGTTCTATGTGAGGGGAGGAAACAGCGACCAGAACCTTATACTTGTGGATGAGGCTCCCATCTATAATCCCTGTCATTTGTTCGGTTTTTTCTCGGCCCTGGCACCCGATGCCATCAACGATGCCGAGGTGTATAAGGGCGACTTCCCGGCAAGGTATGGAGGCAGGCTTTCGTCGGTAATTGATATTAAGATCAGGGAGGGAAACATGAAGAAGTTTGGCTTTGGTGGCAGCATAGGACCCTATACTTCCTATCTTTCGCTGGAAGCGCCCATTAAAAAAGATGTGTGTTCGTTCTTTGTTTCGGGGCGCACATCCACTCTTTTCTGGCTCACTTATCTTCAGGATAAGAACAAAAAAATTAAACTTAATTTTTTTGATGTGAATGCCAAGATCAATTTCAAATTCAACGACAACAACCGCCTCTATCTTTCTTTCTTTACCGGACAGGATAACTACAGCCGACTGACTCAATCATCGGTGAATACTTTCGGGCTTTCATGGAATAATATTCTCGGCACCATTCGATGGAACCATATCTTTAATGCCAAACTCTTTACCAATACTACGGCCTACTACAGCCGCTATAATTATTATTTGTACCTCTCAAAGGAAGACAAGAATTATTGGAAATCGGCCATTTCGGAGCTTACTCTGAAAACCGATTTTTCGTATTTCGTGAATCCGGACAATACCATTCGAACGGGGTTGCTTGTCAGCGGTCATAGTTCCAATCCCGGTAATGTAAGTTTTACAAATCCCGATATTCAGTCACATGCCCCGGTGATTCCCCGCTACACTTCCCTCGAGTATGTTTTGTATGCCGGTAATGAACAGCAGATAGGCAAAAAACTTTCACTCTACTACGGCATTCGCCTGCCGGTGTGGCAAAATCTGGGGCCGACTACGGTCTACACTTTCAATCCGCTTTTCGATGTTTTCGATACAGCCAACATAGCCACCGGCAAGGTTTATTCCACTCATTTCAGTCCCGAGCCACGCTTCAGCGCCAAGTATAGTTTCACCAAAAATACTGAGATGAAACTGAGTTATGCCCGCAGCACCCAGTTTATTCAAATACTCACCAATTCGGTAGGGCCTTTCACCACTCTGGAAGTATGGGTGCCCTGCGGACCCAATATCAAGCCCCAGCGTTCCGACCTGGTTTCTCTCGGATTTTTCCAAAAAATGTTTCGCTCGAGGGTGAGTTTTTCAGTGGAAGGTTTCTACAAGCGTTTCTATAACACCATCGATTATCAGGATCATGCCAATATGCTTTTCAATCCGTTGATAGAGGGCGAACTTCGTTTTGGCAAAGGATGGGCCTATGGAGCCGAGGTGATGTTGCGCAAGCCTGAAGGTCGTCTGACAGGTTCCATTGGGTATATCTTTTCGCGCTCGTATAAACAAATTGAAGGAGTGAACAACGGAGATATTTTCGCGGCAAGCTACGACAGCCCCCATAATATTTACGTCAATATTGCTTATGATACACGCCGGCGCTGGTCGTTCACTGCCAACTGGATGTATATGACCGGAAGCCCCATCACCACTCCGGTTTCGTTCTATTATTATAATGGTTATTCGGTGCCGGTGTATGGCGCACGAAACAACGACCGCCTGCCCGACTATCACCGCCTCGATTTGTCGGTAATGTTCAGGTTGAGCAAACCCGAACGCAAATATCAGCACAGTCTGATGCTTACCCTGTATAATGCCTATGGCCGCAAGAATCCTTTTTCGGTGAACTTTAATAAAATGGATGAGAATGGAAATATTGTGGTGCCGGCAGACAATTCGAAAGGCTACGACCTCATCCCGACCACCGTTTCGGTAGCCGGCATTATTCCTTCATTAACCTATAAATTCAAATTCTGATGCGCAGGCTGTTTATCTATATAGTGATGCTGATGTTGGTGGCCTGCGAAAAACAGGTCGACAGGCCCATTCTGGCGGAAGATATGAACCTGGTGGTGGTCGATGCTACCATAACCAACGAACACAAACTGCAATCCATTCGCCTAACGCATACTGTTACCGAACTGAATGCTATTCCGGAGCCGCTTTCGGGAGCCAGTGTGATTATCAGCGATGCGGAACACCCCCCTTTCTTTTTAACAGAACAGGTGGGTAATCCCGGGACCTATGAATTGCCCGTTTTATTTTTTGCCCAGCCCGGGGTGGAATACACCCTTTTGATCTCGAAAGATGGTAAAACCTATACAGCAAAGACTTTTATGGTGGCAGTTACGCCTTTTGTACGACTAAAGGTTCAGAAGACTGCCGGCAGCAGCCTGTATCATATCACCTGGGTGGCCAATCCTTATGATGCGCTGCATCCGGCCATGTATGAGATTTTGCTCGACTGGACCATGGTGCCCGGCTATAGCTCGCTTCCGCCTGAAAGCTGCAAGGCCCGATTGTATTATTATACTTTGCCCACACTGGATGTGAGCCAGATTTTTGCTCCTGAGATGGAGCAGATACGATTCCCTTTGGGGACCAAAATTGTTGAGCGCAAATATTCGCTTAACCCTGAGCATGCTGAATTTGTCCGGGCTATGATTTCCGAAACCAACTGGAAGGGCGGCCTCTTCGATTCTGCTCCTGCCAATGTTCCAACCAACCTGAGCGATGGCGCCCTTGGATTTTTTGCTGCCTGCGCTGTGTTGAGCGATACGGCTTATGTGGAGTAAGGGATTAGAAATTCAGATTTAAGATTTTTGATGCTTCGATCCGCCATAAGGCGGACTCAGCACAAGTTTTAGATTTAATTCGGAATTCTGAAATAGAAAAGGCCTGCCGGGTGGCAAGCCTTTTTTGTTATAAAATCAAGGGGATGGCATTTCTCCGCAAGCTGGATATTTACTAATTCTCGATGGACAAAACTTTAGACAGCCCAATTTTTATTTCATCTATTAATTCATTAGAAATTTTCCCGATTTGTTTTACGAATCTTTCGTGTGAAACAGACCGAACCTGAAAACAGTCAGCAGAAGAATCTTTTGATAATCCATTTTTTGCGCCGGCTTCTATTTTAATCATCCAGGGGGCAATATTATATCTGTCTTTCCAATCGGTAATAGGAACAATAATTTTCAATGGTAATTTTCCCAATGAATTGTCGTTGACAATTATTGCAGGTCTTGTCTTTTTTATCTCTGCTCCAATGGTGGGATCAAGATTTATTAACCAAACTTCACCTTGCTTCATAGAAATCTTCAAAATCAATATGGGTAAATGCCGTCAGTTCTTTATCAGTGGTATAGTCTGAAAATAAATAATCAGCAGCTCTTTGCAATTGATCATTATCTTCTTGCTTTCGAATCAGATGAATTGCTTTTTCGACAACCCACATGCGTTTCTGCATGGGTAATCTTTGTATTTCTCTAATTATTTCAGAGGTTCTCATTGTGGTATGTTTTACGTCTGTAAAGGTACAAAAAAAAGACAAATAAATAACCCGATAACAATTGAAACCTAAGAGTTAAAATAACTCAAAGACCCGCGCTCTGCGGACAAGCCTTTTTAATTCAGATTTGAGATTTGAGATTTTTGATTTAATTCTGCATTCTAACTTCTGCATTCTGAAATTAAAAAGGCCTGCACTTTGCGGACAAGGTTTCCATCGCAAGGTTAAATAAAATAGTCTGAATCGCTGATGG